>JAISFJ010000076.1 GCA_031263665.1 Coriobacteriales bacterium | reverse complement strand
TGGCCCCTCACAGAAAAGTCGGGAAATTTTATCTTTTGCTCTTGAAAAAGCGGGGAGGTAGCTCTACTATATCTACACTGCCCTTTTTGAGGGACCCACAATATATTGTGGAAACCTTGCACATAACGTGTGAGAAACCTGTGAAAAGGCAGTTGGCGCTCTTACCTCTTGTGGTTTGAAACGAAGCATGGCAAGGGCGCATTTGCAGGGGCGGTTTCAAAATCAGGCAGTGTAGTGTGTAGTAGCAACAAATGTTGCACAACAAACGCAGATGAAAAGGAGTATGAACGTGGTAACAGGTATCGTAAAACGCGACGGCAGGGCGGTCAATTTTGAGATGGCAAAGATTGCGGATGCCATCGAAAAGGCCTTCACCGCTTCCGGTTCGCTCAAAGAGCGTTCGGTTGCTGACAAACTCGCGCAGCAGGTCGTTCGTAAAATCAGTGAGGGCGCCATCGAAGGCACACCGACAGTTGAGGGTGTCCAAGACCTCGTCGAGGAGGTATTGGCCGAAAACGGATTCGTTCAGATAGCCCGTTCCTATATCAAGTACCGTGCCGAGCGTTCTCGCGCGCGTGAGATGAACACAAAGCTCATGCAGACGATTGACAGAATCACGCACTCCGACGCGAAAGATTTTGACATCGCCCGCGAAAACGCCAACATCGACGCGGACACGGCCATGGGAACCATGCTCAAGTACGGCTCGGAGACCGCCAAGCAGTACTACCAGATGAGTGTGCTTTCCGACGCGCACGCCAAGGCACACCGTGAGGGTGACATTCACATCCATGACCTCGACTTCTACACCCTCACCACCACCTGCTGCCAAATCGACATCATCAAGCTCTTTGAGGGCGGATTTTCCACCGGTCATGGTGTGCTGCGTGAGCCGAGCGACATCACGAGCTACTCGGCGCTCGCCTGCATCGCGATTCAATCCAACCAAAACGACCAGCACGGCGGCCAGTCCATCAGCAATTTTGATTACGGCATGGCCATCGGCGTGCGAAAAACCTTCCGGCGCTTTTATCGAAAAAACCTCCTTGCGGCTCTCGACCTGCTTGGGGAACAAGAGTTTTCAAAAGAGCAGATAGATGCCCTCTGCGCGCGCGTGGAAGGCGAGAGCGGGCTTTGGCCAACGCTGGTGATGGACGTCAACTACGTCAATGCCGAGCGCCGTGCCCTCATCGAGGAGTTGGAGTTGACCGAAGAGTTGACGGACCATGTGCAGGCTTGGGCGGCCAAGCAGGCGAAGGTCGATACGGACAGGGCGACCCATCAGGCGATGGAGGCCTTCATCCACAATCTCAACACCATGCATTCGCGTGCCGGAGCCCAAACGCCGTTTTCGTCCATCAACTACGGCATGGACACGTCGGCGGAGGGTCGCATGGTCATCAAAAACATCTTGCTGGCGACCGAAGAAGGGCTCGGAAACGGGGAGACTCCCATCTTCCCCATCCAGATATTCCGTGTCAAAGAGGGCGTGAGCTTTAATCCCACCGACCCCAACTACGACCTGTTTAAGCAGGCCTGCGCTGTTTCGGCCAAGCGCCTGTTTCCCAACTTCAGCTTCCTCGATGCGAGCTACAATGCTCAATACTACAAAGGCACGCCGGAGACCGAGGTTGCTTACATGGGTTGTCGCACGCGGGTCATCGGCAACACACATGACCCCTCCAACGAGGTCACGCCCGGGCGTGGCAACCTGAGTTTTACCTCCATCAACCTGCCCCGTCTCGCGATTCGCGCGAAAGGCGACCTCGACCTGTTCTTTGAGATGCTCGACAGCAAGCTCAAGCTCGTTTGCGAGCAGATGCTTGAGCGTTTTGCTATTCAGGCTCACAAAAAGGTCTACAACATGCCCTTCCTCATGGGCCAGGGCGTGTGGACCAAGTCCGAGGAACTTGCCTGGGACGATGAGGTAGGCGAGGTGCTCAAGCACGGGACCGTGTCTTTAGGCTTCATCGGGCTGGCCGAGACCCTCAAGGCGCTCATCGGCACGCATCATGGTGAGGATGAGCGGGCGCAGAATCTCGGCTTGGAAATCATCGGGCATATGCGCAGCTACCTTGATGCGCGTTCGAGTGAGACCGGTCTGAACTTCACGCTTTTAGCTACGCCGGCTGAAGGCTTGAGCGGCCGCTTTGTGCGTATCGACCGGGAACGTTTCGGCACCATCGAAGGCGTTACCGACCGCGACTACTACACCAACAGCTTCCACATCCCCGTGTATTACGACGTCAACGCCTTTAAGAAAATCGAGCTTGAGGCGCCCTATCACGCGCTCACCAACGCCGGGCACATCAGCTATATCGAACTGGATGGGGACCCCACCCAGAATCTTGAGGCCTTTGAGACCGTCATCCGCCACATGAAAGAGTGTGGCATGGGCTATGGCAGCGTCAATCATCCGGTCGACCGCGACCCCGTCTGTGGCTACAACGGCATTATCGGTGACCGTTGTCCGCGTTGCGGCCGCGAAGAAGAGGACATCCCCTTTGAACGCATCCGTCGCATCACCGGCTACCTTGTGGGAACGCTCGACCGCTTTAACAACGGCAAGCGCGCCGAGGAACGCGACCGCGTGAAGCACGGCATTGGCTCACGGTCTTTGGAAGCAGCGGCGGCGGCTGATGACAGCGCGTCGCTCGGCTGATGGAGACTCATGACGCCGACTGTTGAGCTTGTGCGGGCGAGTGAGTCTGTGCCGACTGGTGAGCACCCTGTTGAGCCCGCACGTGCGGGCGAGCTTGTGCCGACTGTTGAGCACGCCGGCAAATCCGGTGTCTCTTTGGACATAGATTTGCTCGATACCATAATTGTTAATCTGTACGGGACCGTTGACGACTCCATCGTCGACGGTCCCGGCATACGCTTTGCCATCTTTACGCAGGGCTGCCGCCATGCCTGCCCCGGTTGTCATAATCCCGCGGCGCAGCCGTTTGCGGGCGGTAAACAGGTCAGCGCCGCCGAGCTTTGGGAAAAGGTTGAGGCCAATCCGCTGCTTGCGGGTATTACGCTTACCGGTGGGGAGCCCTTTGAGCAGGCCGACGCGCTCATCGCACTAACGCGGTGTGTTCGCGAAAAAGGGCTGAGTACCTGGGCGTATTCGGGCTACCTTTACGAGGAACTGCTGGCGGGGGTGCCAAACAGCGCGGCACCAGTGCTTCTTAAGTACGTTGATGTCTTGGTGGACGGCCTGTTCATCGAAAGTCTCAGAACTCTCGACCTTCTCTGGCGCGGCTCATCAAATCAACGCCTCATCGACGTCGCCGCCTCCCTCGCGGCGCAACGAGTGATAGAGTGGAACTGATGCGACGAGGAGCGGGACAGAAGATATGACCGATTCGCCATCGCTATCGGTCATATCTTCTGTCCCAGTTGCCCCCCCTGTCACCTTCCGTAGGGGACGGCGTCCTCGACGTCCCGCTCTGCTCCGTCCCACTCCCGTCCCCCGACTGCTGAAAAGGAGTTTGTCATGGCTCAAGTATCGATTCCTGCCGTCGCCTTTATCGGCAAGCAAAACTCTGGCAAGACGACCCTGTTAGAGAAGCTCATCGTCGCATTGAGCAGCCAGGGCATTCGCGTTGCCACCATCAAGCATCATTCGCATGCGGGCTTTGAGTTTGACATTGAGGGCAAAGACTCCTGGCGCCACCGTCAGGCGGGCAGCATCCACACTGTCATCGCCGCGCCCGACCAGATGGCCAGCGTCCGTCGCCTCAAGCGAGAACTGAGCGTCCAAGAAATTATCGACACGCTGACCTTCGATTCCACCGTAGTGGGCGACATCCCTCAAATCATCCTCGTCGAAGGCTACCGCTTTAGTGGTCTGCCCACCATCGAACTCTTCCGCTCGGCCAACCCCAAAGACGCAAAGCGCGATTTAGAAACGGAGTCCAACGAGCTCAGAGCCGTCGTTACCGACATCGCCCGCGTCGCAACACAGGCGCAAGCCCAAGGCCTCCCCGTCTTTACCTTCGACGCCCCCGACCCCCTGGCACGTTTCCTCATCAAAACCTTCATCGAGAGAGAAGAACGAGACTTGATGTAACTCAGCTATCAGATTTATTTTCCTTTTGCCAAATCAGCGAACATCCTCTTGACAATCTTTCCAATCTTTTTCTTGTTGGTGGAGGCCACAAATGTTATGCAAATTTTTTTTGAGGTCCCCTCCACTGAGTTTAATGAAATTGAATGTTGTAGCGTTCTTTTCTATCAATGTTCTTAATGGCTCTCATCTGCCTCGCTTTGTCCCTCTGTCCTCACTGTCACATTATTTTTGAAGCTATCGAACCGACTGCACCCTCTCATCTAATGGCACGATAGTGAGTTTGTAGCCCATTGGCGTGAGCATTTTGAACAGCGTGTCAATTTGCGGTGTGACTTTTAGATTTTCAAGTCGTGCCACCGCAGATTGTTTGACCCCTGCCGCTTTTGCAAGCTGTTCCTGCGTTGAGTAACACCAGCATTAGCCCTGATGCCACTCGCCTTGCCAGATGCGAAAATGACTCACCATCTGGCTGGGCAGCATTTAATCAGCACTTCCCTAACCAACAGATTCTCCTGACTGTTTGCTTTGTTGCAGAGCGAGGTTGTCGGCGATGTCTATGAGGCTTTGTTTGGAGTGCGTGGTTGTTTTCTCGAGAATC
>JAISFJ010000014.1 GCA_031263665.1 Coriobacteriales bacterium | reverse complement strand
CGGTGTCAAAGGCGATAACGAGGCCGGAGCCTAAAGGAGCGGGGCGGCTGTCAGCCATGAAACTTCTCCCCAAAATCCGCCAACAGTCGGGTGCTTCGAGGCCCCACGGCCTCACACCGCAAGACGCGCGTCTGCTCTGTCCCGCTCCCTGCCCCCACTGTCCCATCTGTCCCAGTTGCCCCACTGTCACACACCTCAAAGCTGATTAACAGGTAGTCGAGTGGCAGGGCCTGAGAAAACTTATCGCCCCACTCCACAACGCTGATGGCGTCGTCTTCCAGCAGCCCAAAATAGTCGATGTCGCCGAGTTCTGCGGCACGCTCCAAACGGTAAAGGTCAAAATGCCGCAAACGCTTACCCGTAGCACTCTCATATTCAAGTACGAGATTAAAGGTTGGGCTCGTGACGTCCTGCTCGATGCCAAGCCCTCGGGCAATCCCCTTGGTAAACTGCGTCTTTCCCGCTCCCAAATCTCCCGTGAGCAAGACGACGTTTTCCGGTCGCAACATCAAGCCAAGCGCAACACCAAAATCTTCGGTTTGCTCAGGAGAAGGAGAGACGAAGGCAACGCTCATGCCTGGCTCCGCTGAGCTTGTTCCTCATGATGTGGATGCCCCGCGATATGTTCCTCAGGAGGCCTTGCAGAAAGCCCTTCAAAGCGCCCCTCACGTTGCGAGCGTTCCTCGCGTCGTTTGACAATCAGGCGACCAAGCAGATGAAAATCTTCCTCCATAATAGGTATCTTTTCGCGACTATAGATGGCCGCGGCGGGATGAAAAACCGGCAGCACCGAAAAGCGCCCCGTGATATGCACCTGACCGCGAAGGCCGGTGATGCCACGGTCCGTTTTGAGGATGAACCGTGTCGCAAAATTACCAAGCGTGACGAGTATCTCCGGATTGATGGCCTTAACCTGCTCGCGCAAAAAAGGTGTGCAGAGCTCGATTTCTTCCGGGCGCGGGTCGCGATTTTCAGGGGGCCGGCATTTGAGCACGTTGGCGATGTAAATCTCTTCCCGTTTGAGCCCCGCCAACGCAAGAAGCTGGTTGAGATACTGCCCGGCCGCGCCGATGAACGGCTCCGCGCCGAGGTCCTCCTGCTTGCCCGGTGCCTCCCCGATAAACATCACCTCAGCGTGGGGGTTTCCAACACCAAAAACGAGGTTGGTCCTCGTCTCACTCAGCTGGCAGCGCCTGCAGTCGACCAGGTCGGCTTGTATGTCGTCCAGTGCCCGGAGCATAAATTGCTTTAATCCACAAAAACACGGTCGAGACGCAGGCCAAAACGACACGCCAACTCATAGTTAATCGTGCCGAGCGTCCGCGCCATGTCATCAAGCGAGATGCTTTCATCCCCGCTCGCCCCGACGATGATGGCCTCGTCCCCCAATTGAACGCTCACGCGAGGCTTGAGCGCGGAGGAACGCTGGTTTATCTCAACCATCATCATATCCATGCAGATGGTGCCCACCTGCGGTAGGCGCCTGCCATCGATGAGCACGTCCATCTGGTTTGAGAGCATCCGCGCGAGCCCGTCGCCGTAACCAATGGGCAGAGTCGCGATGAGCACATTGCCCGGCGAGCGATAGGTATACGAATAGCTCACGCCCTCGCCTACCGGTACCGGTTTGAGAAAGCTGATTCGCGCGTGCACGCTCATGGCCGGGCGCAGGTCTATGAGCTGCCGCGTCACCTCGCTCGGGTGCAGCCCGTAAATGCCGAGCCCAAGGCGCACCATGTTATAGCGAGCCTGCCGGTAGCGGATGGCCGCGGCGGTATTGGCCGCGTGAATGATGCCTGGGTTCACCCCCATATAACGTATGACCGCAAGCGCCTGCTCAAAGCGCTCAAGCTGACGCTGAAACTCATAGGTGGCAACATCGTCCGAGGTCGCAAAGTGCGTGAACACACCCTGGAGTTCCAGCCCCCGATGAAAACTGATGCTCCGGAGAAAATCGCCCGCGTCGCTGTGATGAACGCCAACGCGGTTCATGCCAGTATCGACCTTGAGATGATAAGGAGAAACGCGTCCCTGCGCGTCTGCCATCTCGCCAAGCGCGAGGGCAAACTCCATATTATAAATGGAGGGTATGAGTTGGTGCTGGAGTATGAGCGGGATGGCCTCGATGGGCGGCTCCGTGAGAATGAGAACGGGTGCGGCAATGTCGGCGCGGCGAAGCTCGATGCCCTCATCAACGCTTGAGACGCCAAGGATGGTCGCCCCCGTCGCAAGGGCAACGCGAGCAACCTCAACGGCACCGTGCCCGTAGCCATCCGCCTTAACCACCGCCAGCATCTTCACGTCTGGCCCGAGAAGTTTGCGGAATCGCTTGAGATTGTGCCTGATTGCCTCACGGTCGATTTCGACCCATGCCCAACGCCGCTCCGGCGCGGCATACTCCCTGTTCTGTTGGACAGCACCGCTTTCGAGGTTGTGCTGAGAGTCCAATACAGCTCCTTTGTCGATAATCGTTCTACTAGAGAAGTGCCGACCAGGAAAGTGAAGCGCAATGAATAAATCAGCGCTTCCCCAACCGGTAATCACTCCCCTACAGTGTACCACTGCAACCGCCCCCCAACCGAAATACTTTAAGCCACATATGGATTCTACTACGGTGAAGGCCAGCAAAGATTTCTCCAGCTCCGGCTTAGCCCTTTGCCCAACTTCGCAACCTTAGAAAGCCCGCCTTGCGGCTGCGCTCAGAGTAAACTTTTGCGGGCAACGCACGATTGACGAAAGCGTGTCAGGGGGAGAACCGGAAAACGAGGCGTCTCAGAACTCTGGGAATCGTTCAAGGATGTATTCGCCCAGCAGAGGGATGTCAAAATCAATCTTGCCAAACATACGCTCACCGATGATTCCCTGTTCAAGCAGGCGTTTACGGTACTTGCTGGTGTAGTTTACATTCTTGCCCCATGCAGCGGCAATCTGAGTCGTATCGCTTTCACCACCGATTCTCGCCAGTGTGACGAGAAAACGTATGTCCTGTTCAGACAGGTCATGTATCGTGCTGTCAAATATCATGCGCCGCATATCGTTTTCCGCAAGCCTGACGCCGTGCTTCGTGTCCTCAAGCGAGATTGTCTTGTGTTGGGGATTCTGTCGCCATATGTTGTAGCCGACAAGTTGAATCATGAACGGAAAGCCCTGTGTGCTTTCGGCAGCGAGCTCCAGCGCTTTGGAATTGATGGCGCGCCCCGCTGTCTCAACGGTCTTGCGCAGAGCAAAGGCCACCTCGTCTTTTGGCACGGCATCCAAACGTTGTTGAAACGCCCTTCTGAGAAATGAGATTTTCTCATCCCGTAGCAATTGCGAGATGTTATTGGGTAAGCCCGCCATCATCAGAGCAACATTGCGCCGTTCCCTTACAAGATGCTGATAGGTGTCTACCACATCGCGTAACGGCGCGCATTGCGCATCAACCTCGTCAACGGTAATCAACAGGCCGATGCCCTGCTCGTTAAGTTCTTTAATCAAAGCAGTGAGTTTTGAGCGCCACGTGCGCTCAGGTTCTTCGACAGCCGAACGAGAGATGCTAAAACCTACGATTTCTACACCGGTTATTCTACTCAGGGAATCCGGTGTGATGAAGTCTGTCGCGTTGTCCTTTATCTGCATGAGTATCTCTTTGAGAAGCCCCTCTTTGGCAGTCACATTTGCGCTCACCCAGCCTTGTGCGGATGCTTCTTCAGTCAGTTTTGCAAGAAGGACCGTTTTGCCCGTGCCTCTTGCTCCGATAAAGATTGTTGTGCGATTGGGGTCGCCAGGCGCGTTATCCAAGCCATCGAGTATGTCACGGATTATTTGCTCTCGCCCCGCCAGCAGCGGCGGTATGCTGCCGAATGTCGGGGTAAACGGGTTGTTCATTTTAACCGGGGACATCGCTCTTTGTCCTTTCACTTCTTTTCACGTGTTTTACTTGCTTTTCCTCACTTTTACTTGCTTTTCCCCATGAAGGAAGTGTAGCACAAAGAGAATCTCTACATGTGCTCAAGCAAGCTGCCTTGCCAGGCATTTTCATGATAATAATAATAGGCGCATATCCCCTTTTTGTCAGTGTCAAAATAAACTTTACACGCGCGAAACGGGAATCCAGTGAACCCCCATCTGTCCCACTCGCTGTCGGCGCACGATTACTGTTTGACCACTGCGTAGTCGAGGTGGTCGTCGAGGTCTATGGTTACGGTGTCACCTTCGTGGATAGTGCCGGCTACAATCTCGTTGGCGAGCAGGTCGATGACGTTGCGTTGGATGAGTCGCTTGAGGGGGCGCGCGCCGTATACGGGGTCAAAGCCATCGATGGCAAGCTGTTCGGCGGCCGCTGAACCAATGTGCACGCTTATCTTGCGCTCAGCAAGACGTTTGCGTACGTCGGCAAGCTGTAGCTCAACAATCGCGTCGATGTTTGCCATGTCGAGCGAATGAAAGATGATGATGTCGTCGATGCGATTGAGAAACTCCGGCCTGAAGGTCGCCCTGAGCGCCTCGTCGATGGCGCGCTCCAGCTTCTTTTGGTCGTCGATTTCACTCACACCCGCCTTCTCCTTCGACTTCTTCGCTTTCTTGGACTTATTACCGTCCCGGTAGCCGTCCATGCCGAGCTTGTCGTTCAGCTCGTCCATCATCTCATCGACCATGCCACCGATGCCGCCGTCCGCGCTCATCTTGGCGGCCAAATCTCCTTTGTCGCCGCTCAGCGTTGAAGCGATGTCGCCAAACGCG
>JAISFJ010000012.1 GCA_031263665.1 Coriobacteriales bacterium | reverse complement strand
CAGTTGCCCCCGTCCCCCCTGTCCCAGTTGCCCCGTCCCACAGTGCCGCAAAGCGCCGCTTCCTGCTCAAAGCCGCGCTCATCTGTGGTGTGGTCATCTTTGTCGCCAGTTGTTTTCAGCAGCTTGGACTCGTATTCACGTCCGCTTCAAAGGCCGGTTTTCTCACCGCGCTCTATATCGTTCTTGTTCCCATTCTCGGTATCGCTTTGCGCCATAAAACGCACTGGAACACGTGGGTCAGCGTACTTGTTGCGGCGGCTGGCCTGTATTTTCTTTGTATCAGAGGGGGCTTTTCCCTGCAATTTGGTGACGCGGTCATTTTGGTCAGCGCTGTTTTTTGGGCCTGTCATATTCTCGTTATCGACCATTTTGTTGTGAGGCTCACTCAAAAAGACGTCGTACGGCTCTGTGTTTTGCAACTTGGCGTCGCCTCGCTTTTGGGCCTGGCCGCCTCTCCGTTTTTTGATGGGTTGTTTGTCGTTGAGGTGTTTAATCCTCAAGCTCTGCTCGCGGCTCTGCCCGCCCTGCTCTATGCCGGCATCCTCTCAACCGGTGTGGCCTTTACGCTTCAGGCGGTGGGTCAACAAGGGCTCAACCCGTCGGCCGCGTCGATTATCATGAGCCTCGAAGCCGTATTCAGCGTGATTGGCGGCGTCCTCATCTTAGGAGAAGCGCTGTCCGCACGCGAAATAGGAGGCTGCGCCCTCATGTTCACCGCCGTCATCTTATCCCAACTCCCCTTCCCACCCCACCCCAAAACCCCATAATGGACTAGAGAATAGAGAGAAACTGGCGATGGAGGTTATAATTGATAATCGGGCGGGGGTGGAGTTACCGCTTGGGCGTATTGAGGAACTTGCGGTTTTTGTGCTCAATCGTGAGGCTTTTCTCAGCAACCTTGAGCTTTCGCTGTCTTTTGTGACCGTAAAGGAGATGACCGAGCTCAACACCTTGCATCGCGGCGTGGCGAAGGCGACCGACGTGCTTTCTTTTGAACTCGATGACCCGTGGGAAGCTGTGGGGGCGCACCTTCAGGCGAGCCCCGAGAAAAACCTCAAGACAGACGGCGGCGCACAAGGAGAAGAGCGGATACTCATTGGAGATGTTGTCATACAGCCGGACCGTGCGCGTGAGCGTGCGCAAAACGAGGGCGTTGAGTTTGAAGAAGAACTCTGGATACTCGTTATCCATGGTATTTTGCACCTCATGGGCTATGACCACAAAGAAGAGGACGAGGCAGCTGCGATGGAAAGGCGCGAGGACGAGCATTTTTACGAATGGGAACTAAAAATGGGAAGGCCCAGTGCATGAACGGACAACCACGAAAAGGACTAAGAGGTTTGGGCGCCGCCTTCCACTATGCTTTGCAGGGCTTTGTTCACACCGTAAAGACGCAGCGCAGCATGAAAATACATCTCGTCGTCGCGGCCGTGGTGCTCATCTGCGGCCTCGCCGTGCACCTGGAGCGCGTCGAATGGGCGGCCGTTGCCATCTGCGTTGGGCTGGTGCTGGGCAGCGAGTTGGTCAATACGGCTTTGGAGGCGCTTGTGGACCTCGCCTCACCCGAGATTCACCCCAAGGCCAAAATCGCCAAGGACGCCGCCGCTGCCGCCGTTTTTGTCTTTGCGGTCACCTCGGTTATCGTTGGTTTTCTCGTCTTTGCCTCCGCGTTGAGCAGGTTGCTGTGAGGGAGGGAGCCAACACTACGATGGGCGATAAGACGACACGAGTGAAAACGGACGAAGCGCCGGCGGACGAAGCGGTGACCAACAAGGTGCCAGCCAACAAAGGAACAACCAACACAGCGCCAATCAGTACAACGCAAACTGACGACTTCAAAAGTGGCTTTGTTACGCTTATCGGACGTCCCAACGCAGGCAAATCGACGCTGCTTAACGCTGTGGTCAAAAAGAAACTCGCCATAACCTCAGACAAACCTCAAACGACGCGCCATCGTTTCCGCGCGGTGCTCGATACTCCAGGCTACCAGCTCATACTCGTCGATACGCCCGGCATCCACAAACCGCATGACCTTTTGGGCGAAGAACTCAATCGCTCGGCCACAGACGCGATAAAGACGGTGGACGCCCTCTGTTTTGTCCTCGACGCCACCCAGCCCTTCGGACGTGGCGATGAGTGGATACTGGAGCTTTTGCAGGCGTCTTCGGTGCCAAAGATACTCATCATCTCAAAAACCGCGCTGGCAGACGAGCGCGCCATCGAGGCCCAGAGAGTCGCCGCCTGTGCCGAAAATCATTTTGATGAAGTCATCTCTTTGAGCGCGCTTGAAGGCATCGGAACCGACCGCTTCATCGAGGCGGCCGTCTCCTTTTTGCCGCAGGGACCGCGCTGGTTTCCCTCCGACATGGATAGCGACCAGTCACTCGAATTTATCATAGCGGAGTTCATTCGCGAAAAGGTATTGTGCTCAACCTTTGATGAGATTCCGCACGCGGTTGGCGTACAGGTCGAAAACCTCACCTTCGAAAAGCGCCGGGGGCTGTACCGCATCGCGGCCATCATCTTTGTTGAACGGGATTCGCAAAAAGGGATACTCATCGGCCGCCATGGGGATAAAATCAAGCATATCGGGACGCGAGCGCGCGAGGAGCTCACCCATTTTCTTGGAGCCGACGTCTATCTCGACCTCCGCGTAAAGGTGCGCAAGGCCTGGCGCCGCGACTTGAATCAGGTACGCCTTTTGGGTTATGGAACTGTTGAGTGATACCTCGATGGCGGACTTTACGACAACGATGGTGGTGCTCAAAAAAACCAAACTCGGCGAAACGGACCTCATCATCACCGGCTTTACGAATGAGGGCGCCCAGGTACGGGCCGTCGCAAAAGGCGCTCGCAAGCCCGGTTCAAAACTGGGGGTGCACCTTGAGCTGTACTCTGTTGCCCGCGTGTTGCTGCATAAAGGGCGCAACCTCGACATCGTCACCGAGGCCGCAGGCATCAACAGCAACGAAAACTGCCGCGGCGACATCGTTCATTCGGCGGGGGCGGCGGTAATCGTCGAGTTGCTCGATAAGGTCTCGATGGACAGTGAAGCGGAGCCTCGGCTGTTTGCCCTTGTGTGCGAGGCGCTCCGTTGCGTTGGCGCCGTTGCCGACGAAGGGGTCGCCCTCATCGTGGCCGCGGCGATTTTGAAGATGACGTCTCAACTTGGCATCCGCCCCTCGCTTACGACCTGCGTAATGTGTGGGAAAAGAGCGCCCGTCAAGGCGCAGCAAAAGGAAGCTGTGTCAGCCGCAAAACAGGCCTTCTCGTTTTCTCAGGGAGGGCTTATCTGCGCGGACT
>JAISFJ010000193.1 GCA_031263665.1 Coriobacteriales bacterium | reverse complement strand
GGCGCCGAGCAAAACGCGTTTACCTCCAAGGAGTACACCTGTTATTATTCGCGCTTTATAGACGAAAAGCTCCCCGAGATAATCGACATCTTAGGTGATATGGTCACCGCCTCCACCTTCACGCAAGACGCAATCGACTCGGAGCGCGAGGTGGTTATCGAAGAAATTGCCCGCAGCGAAGACACGCCGGATGACTACATTTTTGAGCTGTTCACCAAGGCGTGCTATCCCAAACACTCGCTTGGGCGGCCCATCATCGGCACCCGTGATGTTGTCGGTACCTTCATGCACAAAGACTGCCGAGCCTTTCATGACAAGCATTACCACGCGAAAAATGCCGTAGCGATTGCCTCGGGAAACGTTGAGCACGCCGCGTTTGTCGCTTTATGCGAGCAGCATCTTGGCGCGCTTGCTCAGGGAAAACCCACCGCGCGCGCAAAGATTGAGAAACAAAACCGCGAGCGACTCACCATCATGGAAAAAGAGACCGAGCAGGCACACATTGTCTACGGAATGCCCGGCATACCCTTAGGCGACGATGACCGCTTTGCTTCCTCGCTTCTCGACGCCGCCTTAGGAGGTGGAATGTCATCGCGGCTTTTTCAGGAAGTGCGAGAAAAACGTGGACTTGCCTACGCGGTCTACGCGACGACGATACCGTATATCGGCACGGGCCAGTTTATCGTCTACGCGGGAACCCGCCCCACAAATATCGAAGAAGTCGTCTCGATTGTCCATCGCGAGCTTACGGCTGTTATCGAAAAAGGACTTTCTTTTGATGAGCTGGAGCTGGTGCGCGAGTATTTGATAGGCCATATCGTACTTTCTATGGAATCGACCTCGCAACGGATGCTTCGCCTCGGAAAAAGCGCGATGGGCGAAACCGAACTGCTCTCATTAGACGAGCTTATCGCCCGTTACCGCGCAGTTGACCTTGAGGATATTCAGCGAGTCGCCTCACGCGTGCTCGACCAAAAACCCACGGTGGCAATTATCAGCCCGCGCGAGGAACAAACGCTCAAAGACGCGCTCGCGACGCTCTTTTAGAGAAAACATTTCAGAGGGCATCTGAAGGATTGGCGGAAACCATCATGATACGGGTTTTAGTGAACGGATTTCGTGGGCGTATGGGCAGCCAGGTAATCCGGGCTGTCGCGGCTCAAAATGACATGGAGTTGGTCGGCGGCTTTGACCCGCTTTTTACCATCGGCTCCGTTGAACTTGAAGGTCGCGCGCTTGCCCCCGCTTTTGGCGAGTTGGTCCGCGCTCTTACCACGACCCGCCCCGATGTCTTAGTCGATTTTACCTCACCGGATTCGGTGGAGGAAAATCTTCGATGCGCGCTCGCACAAGGCATCGACTGCGTGGTGGGAACCACAGGGCTCACGCCTGAAAAACTTGAAGAACTCGCCGCGGGTGCCCCCGAGGGGACCACGCTGTTTCACGCACCTAACTTTACGCTCGGTGCCGTTTTGATGATGGCATTTTCCGCAAAGGCGGCACGCTATTTTCCGGACGCGGAAGTCATCGAGTTTCATCACAACGGAAAAAAGGATGCTCCGAGCGGCACGGCCATCACAACCGCACGCTTTATTGCCTCCGCAAGGCGCGAGGGCAAACATACGAGTAGCGCGCCAGGGCGTGAGACCGAATTGCCTGGTCGTGAAGGCGCCCGCGGTGCTGATGTTGACGGTGTGCCCGTCCATGCGGTGCGCTCAGATGGATTTTCCGCCCGCCAGGAAGTCATTTTCGGCTCAATGGGGGAGACCTTGACGGTGCGTCACGATACCTTTGACCGCGCGGCCTACATGCCTGGTGTACTCTTGGCAGTGCGCGAGGTAGGAGGGCGCGAAGGCCTCATCATCGGCCTCGACAAACTCCTTGATTTGTAAGAATTTATGAGAATGTGCGAGAAGTGGTGAAAGCGACCATGCAGGTAATCGTTATGAAATTTGGCGGCACCTCACTCGCGACCGAAGAGGGGAGGGGCCATGCTGTCGCGCGCATCAAAGCCGAGCGCGAACAGGGCCACTCTCCCGTCGTCGTGGTCTCGGCCATGGGGCGTCTTGGTGAGCCCTACGCAACCGACACCCTCCTTTCGCTGGTGGATGAAAAGCATTGCGGAGCCCACGAAAAAGACCTGCTCATGAGTGTTGGTGAGCTTCTATCGGCGGTCGTATTGGCCGCGCGCCTCAATGAGGAAGGGGTTTTTGCACGCGCGTTTACCGGTGCTGACGCCGGCATCATCACCGATGCGGTTGACGGAGCGGCAACCATCACTTCGATAGATACCGCGGCCATCAAAGCCGCACTGAACGAGGGCACAGTCGCGGTGGTGACGGGGTTTCAGGGCTTAGACGGCACCGGCGTACTCCATACCCTGGGGCGCGGCGGCTCTGACACGAGCGCCTGCGCTTTAGGAGTCGCCCTTGAGGCAAAGCGCGTTGACATCTATACCGATGTTGACGGCATATTCACCGCAGACCCCCGCGTCATCAAAGAGGCCAGGGCGCTTAAGACTATCACTGCCGATGAGCTGTTTCAGATGGCGCGACATGGCTCCAAGGTTGTTCACGCACCGGCTGCCGAACTCGCGTTACAAAGCGGTGCGCACATGCGGGTGCGCAACACGTTTAACGAAGGAGAGGGGACTGAGGTCGTCTCGCTGAACGCGTTTAAGCCGGATTCGGTCGCGACCGCGGTGACCACCGTTTCAGACATCACCCGTTTGCGTGTTCGGTTGCCGTACGTAAAAGATGACCCCGAGGCTCATATGAAGGCTCAGACGGAGGTCTATCGTCTCATGGCGGACGAATCCATCTCCATCGACATGTTTACGCCGATGAATGACCGCCTGGTGTTTTCTGTCCCCGCCAAAGACGCCGAGGGTGCCGTCGCCAGCTTATCCGCCGCGGGATTTGAGGTGGCCTCTCGCGCGAATCTCGGAAAAGTCACGCTCGTCGGCTCCGGCATGCACGGGGTTCCCGGCGTCATGGCACGCGTGGCGCGCTGCCTCATGGACCAAAATATCGACATTTTGCAAATATCCGATTCTCACGCGACGATTTCATTGTTGATTGATGAAAAGGATAGCATTGAGGCCGCCCGGGCACTTCACCGCGCGTTTGGGCTTTGAAAAGATAGCGAAAACCGATGAGACCTGCTACATTATGTTACATTACTGGGAGCCACCACAAAAAATCTCTCAAACGTACGAGGGTATTTTGGGCCGGTTGCCCCATCCGCCCACGCAAAAGGAGCCTGCCATGACAGCGATGACACCCTTTGGTCGTTTTATCCCGGCCATGATAACGCCGTTTGACGCAAATCGTGACCTCGACCTCATTCGCGCGCAACAACTTGCTTTACGGCTTGTTGACAAGGGCTCAGACGCGCTCATCATCAATGGCACAACGGGCGAGTCCCCCACGGTGTTTTATCCGCAGAAAATTGAGCTTTTCCGCGCGGTGATTGACGCGGTTGGAGACCAAGTTCCGATTATCGCCAACGTTGGTGATAACTGCACGGCAGACACCGAAGAGTTTGCCAAAGTTGTCGCGAAACTTGGGGTTGATGGCATCATGACCGTGGTTCCGTATTACAATAAGCCGCCCCAGGAGGGTCTCTATCGTCATTTTAAGGCCATCGCCCAAGCCGCGGAAATCCCCGTGATTCTTTATAATATCCCCGGACGCTGCGTCATCAACATGGAGGCCGAGACGACTTTGCGCCTTGCCCACGACCTCGAAAACATCGTCGCCGTCAAAGAGGCTAGTGGCAACCTTGACCAAATCGGACACATCATAGAAAACGCGCCCGAAGGCTTTGTTGTCTACTCCGGCGATGATGAAACGACGCTGCCCATCATGGAATTAGGCGGCTATGGTGTCATCACCACGACGGGCAATGTCGCCCCCGAGCGCATGAAAGAGATAGTCACCGCCATGGCTTCAGGCGACCACACTCGCGCGCTGGCGGCTCATCTCAAATTACAACCGCTGATGAAAGAGCTTTTTGTTACGGCAAATCCCATCATGGTAAAAGAGGCCATGAAACTCATCGGCTTTGATTGTGGAGGGGTGCGCCTGCCGCTGATTGACGCAACCAGCGAGCAAAGCGCGCATCTCAAAGAGATAATGGAGGGCGTTGGCGTTTTGTAGGACGGCTGAGGCAATCGGCTGAGATAGTCGGTTGAGGCAGTCTTGAGTGACTGCGTGCAAAACTGGTAGGGAGCGAGGGTATCCTCGCTTTGAATAGGGGAAACGATAGATAGTTTCCAAAATCTGATGTGACCGCGCGACCCATGAAGTTGAGATGGAATAGAGCGTCGTGCGACACACCGGACAGACATGAAACGGAGGTGCTCCTTGTATAAGAGAGTATCATCAAAGCGCCCGGGCACAGGTCAACTCCCGGTGAAAAATTCGCTTAACATCGGTGGCCAAGATGGTGGTACGGACGGCGCAAACAGTAAGGCCGCTAAGAATAAAAGCGACAGCAAAGGTGGCAGCAGGTCGCAAAGGAATACGAAGCAGCCCAATCGCTCGAGCAAATACCGCAAGAAGAAAAACGAGCAGGTAAAATTTGAACGAGAGAAAAGTAAGAAAATAAAAAATCAACTCAAAGTCAGCCTTTTGGGTGGTGTGGACGGTATCGGCAAAAACATGACCGCCTTTGAATACGGCGACGACATGATTGTTGTCGATGCCGGTCTCATGTTTCCCGATGACGACCATCCGGGCGTCGATTTAATTTTGCCGGATTACACCTATCTTCTCGAAAACGCCGATCGTTTGCGCGCCATCATCATAACGCATGGCCACGAGGACCACACCGGCGCGCTTCCTTATCTGCTTAAAGACCTCGAAAAGGCAAACGTGTCGATTATGGGCTCAAAGTTGACGCTCGGTTTCATCGAAGGGAAGTTTGCGGAACATCAAATCAAAAACTCCCGCTTCCGCGAGATACAGGCAGGCGACCATGTGGCCATTGGTGCCTTTGGCTGTGATTTCTTCAGCGTGAATCATTCAATACCCGCCTCGCTCGGCCTGTTTATCCGAACGCCGGCCGGCAACGTATTACATACCGGCGACTTTAAACTCGACCAGACGCCGATTGATGGCGTTCATACCGATTTCGCCGCCATCTCACGCTTTGCAAAATCCGGCGTCAACCTCATGCTTTCCGACTCAACCAACGCAAATGTCCCGCATTTTACCAAATCCGAGGCGGAAGTCGGCAAGGCGCTCACGCAAATCATAACCAGCGCCAAACAACGGGTCATTGTCGCCTCATTCTCAAGTCATATCCATCGCATTCAGCAGGTCTGCGCCGCCGCTGTCGCCGCCAAACGCAGGGTGGCAGTCACCGGTCGTTCCATGCTCACCAATACCAAGATAGCTCGAGAACTGGGTTATCTGGATGTCGATGAACGACTTCTCATAGACGCATACGCCGCAAAAGACATTCCGGCCGAAAAGGTGGTCATCCTTTGCACCGGCAGCCAGGGTGAGCCACTTTCCGCTTTGGCGCGCATGGCAAACGGCGAGCATCGGACGGTTGATATCGAAGAGGGCGACACGGTCATCATCTCCGCAACCCCCGTTCCAGGAAACGAAAAAGCCGTCACCCGTGTGGTAAACGCGCTTTCAAAGATAGGCGCGGATGTCTTTGACAAACAAAGAGCTCTGGTGCATGTCTCCGGGCACGCGGGAGCCGAAGAACTCAAGTTGATGCTTGCCATCGCGCAACCGGAGAATTTTATCCCGGTTCATGGCGAGGCCTTACACCTTCGCGCCCACGCAGAACTGGCAAAAGGCGTCGGCGTTGCCAACAAAAATGTATTCATCCCCGAGACCGGCGATACCTTTTTGCTGGACGAGACCGGTGTGACCAGGGGAAAGCCGGTCGAAAACGGCGTCGTGTACGTGGATGGGCTTTCGGTCGGCGATGTCTCGGCCGTGGTACTCAAGGACCGCCAAACGCTTGCGAATGACGGTATTGTCACGATTGTATGCATGCTGAGTCGTCGCGACAATACCGCGGTGGGAAAACCAGAAGTCATCATGAGAGGCGTGAGCGGAGGCGATGACCTCGAGCTCGTCGGCGAACTCGTAGCGCTGGCGGAACGCACCATAATACGTTTTGAGCATGACCGCCACACCAACCCAAGCTCACTGAAACGCGCGCTCCGCGAAGCCATCTCAGGCCTTCTCTGGGAACGCTGCCGCCGTCGCCCCATGATAATCCCCCTGATAATGGATGTCTAACCCATTCGATAGGATTTTAGTTTCCCAAGCGATTTCAGAGAATATGACCCTGCTCACCACCGATGAGACATTGGCAAATAAATAGAGAAAAAAGTCTGATAATATATATTATGTAAAATTATAAAACTGACTAAACTTAGTATCGAACGTTTGTTCGGTTTGTGCTATACTGAGGTTATGAACGGATTGCGGACAGATTGGGATGGTGTAAAGGGTGCGGATGGCGCTGATTTTGACCTTGCTTCTGATTCGGACGTGGGGAGTTTAGAAAATCTCATTCCTTGGGACGGCTCGGCGATTTTGCTTTTGGATCTCGATGCCTTTTTTGCCTCTGTCGAGCAACTCGACCATCCCGAATGGCGCGGAAAGCCGGTCATCGTCGGTGGCGACCAGTCGCGTCGTGGTGTCGTGTCAACCTGCTCTTACGAGGCGCGCGCATACGGGGTGCGCTC
>JAISFJ010000104.1 GCA_031263665.1 Coriobacteriales bacterium | reverse complement strand
TGCTAAGCCTGGGTTCGCGCTGGCCGTTCTCATAGCGTGACACTGCCATCGGCGTCACTCCAAGTCCTGTGGCCACATCCTGCAAGGTCAGTGACTGTTCTTCGCGCAGCAATCTCAGTTTTGTGCCAAAAAATCGCATTGTCTCCACCTTCTCTTGTGCCCAAGGAAATACGAAATTACCTAGGGAAGTGCCGATTGCCGACAAGTCCCATCGGTAGTGTTCGCCGCCCACTGAAGTCGCCAACAACGTATAACCAATACGGTTATATTCTAGTACGGCACAGGAGCACCGTCAAACGCTCCATATTTTTAACATCATGACTTCAGATAGTGACATCGGGTGTGAGCAGTGAGAGGAATAGGAGATTTAGTTTGTCCCAGCTTGGCTTTGGTTTGGTCGCAAGAGCAGACAGGGCTTTTTCGAGTTCCGCAAGGCTTTCTTCGACGTATGTATTCAGAGCCAAGAAACTTATCATGTGCGCGCTTTGGACGGAGGCATGCCTTTCGTTCCCGGCGCTTGACGCCTTGCGTGAGGGCTATGAGGTGTTCCCTGTCGTGGATGCGATCGGCGACACCAGCAAGCTGGCCCATGAAACGGCGCTGCGCCGCGTGGAGCAGGCGGATGCCCAGCTGATCACCATCCCGCAACTGATATGCGAGTTACAACGTGACTGGAGTCGCGACGAGAAGGTCAAGGAGTTTCTCGACCTCATGTTCTCGGACGGCGCTTTCGTCGGCCTGTAGGGGATCGTTATCAGTGTCGAGGGAGGCCATCCCCTCTTTTCATTGGTCAGATCTGCTACGCCTTGCTGCCGGCTGTCCAGCCGAGGCTTTCCTGTTGCACGTTGTACAGGCGGGCGAACAGGCCGTTTTGTGCCAGTAGCTGGGTGCCGGTCCCCTCCTCGACGAGTCGCCCGTTGTCCAAAACGACGACCTTGTCCGCCCCCATCACGGTGCGCAGACGATGGGCGATGACAATCACGGTGCGGCCTGCCATGAGTGCTGAAATCGCCGACTGCACCTGCGTCTCGTTTTCAGGGTCGAGGCTTGCCGTAGCCTCGTCTAAGAGCACGATGGGGGCGTCCTTCAAAAGGGCGCGGGCGATGGAGATGCGTTGCCGCTCACCGCCAGAGAGCGTGGAGCCGTTCTCGCCGATAATCGTTTCATAGGCCTCTGGCATCTCCCTGATGAACTCGTCACACTGTGCCATCTTCGCGGCGCTGTAGACCTCCTCGTCCGTCGCACCGTGCTTGCCGATGCGGATGTTGTTCATCACGGTGTCGTTGAACAACACCACGTCCTGGAACACAAAGCTCAGGTAGCTCATCAGCCGCTCGGGGTCTATTTCGCGGATGTTCCTGCCGCCGACGATGATTTCTCCCGCGCGCACATCCCAAAACCGGGCGATAAGGCGTGAGACGGTGGTCTTGCCGCTGCCGGACGGCCCCACAAAAGCGGTCACGCCGTTCTGTGGGATGGTCACGCTGATGTTCTGGATGACGTCCGCATCGTTGTAGGCAAAGGACACGTCCTTCAGTTCCACCGTGTAGCCGGTGAGTTCGGCGCTCTCATCGCCGGTCATAGGCGCCTCCTCGCGCAGTTCCTGCATGCGCCTGGTGGATACGAGCATATAGAAAAACTCCGGCAGCAGGGTCATGACCACGATAATCGGCGAGTAGATTTTCACGCTGATAATCAGAAACATCAGCAGCGCAACCGGCGAAAGGCTCCCACCGGTGAGCAGCGTTACGCCGACCAGGGTCACCAGCCCGATTCCCACTTGTAAAACCATCATGGCAAGCGTGATAAAGGTCCCGTTTATCGCCTCAAACTTGATGGACTCTTTCAGCATGGTGCGCAACGCGTCTTTCAGCGCAGCCGATTTCTCGCCTGCCAGTCCGAATGCCTTAACGACCTTGATACCCTCCAGATACTCCTGCATCTGCTCCGCCACGTTCAGCTTTGCCTGCACATGCTTCTCTCCCAGCGACGCCAGCTTTTTTGTTATGAGAATCAGTGCCAGAGCCACGGGCAGAGCCGCAAAGACCGCCAACGCCATGCGCCAGTCATAGAAGGCGAGCAGAACGCAAATCAGCGTGACGGTGATGCTGCCGCCAAAAAGGTTTGGCACCACATGGCTCATGACGTGTTCAATCGACGCACAGTCGCCCATGATATTGGTGGTCAACTCTGACAGGTCCTTGCGGTTAAAGAAGCTCAGGGGCAGGCGGCGGAGCTTCTCGGCCACCTCAATGCGGATTTTCTCCGTTTCGCTGTAGGCGACCATGTAGGTCTTGCGGTACTCGTTGCCGTAGACGAAGAAATAGAGAACCGCGGCGACCACGGCCGCTCCAAACCAGAGCCAGAGCTGATTCATATCCAGCGAGCCGCCGTCCGTCAGGGGCTGGAGCAACAGATTGATGACCATGACGGCGATGCCGAAGGGCAGAAACATACAAAGATTGGACAGCACGGCGGCAAAGACGCCACGCTTGACACCTTTATAACCCTCGTCTGAAAGCCGCAGGAGTTTCTTAATTCCGAACATCCGCGCTCACCTCCCTGTTCTTGTCCCATGGAGCCTGCTCGGTGGGAACCTTGTCGGTGGGGATTTTGCCGGCGGGAACTCCGCCGGCGGCAATCCCTTCGGTGTGGCCCCTGCCGAGCGTCCAGCCCAGCGCGCCGGTATACTGCGCCCACATACGGCCATAACGCCCCTCGGCGCTTACCAACGCATCGTGCGTTCCTTCCTCAACGATTTTTCCCCGGTCCACCACAAGGACCTTATCCGCACCCCGTACGGTGGAAAGCCGGTGCGCGATGATGATGACCGTCTTATCCTTCATCAGTTCCGAGAGGGCAAGGTGGATTTTCTGCTCGTTTTCCGGGTCGGCGAAGGCGGTGGCTTCGTCCAAAACCAGAATCGGCGCGTTCTTCAGAATCGCACGGGCAATGACAATCCGTTGCTGCTCGCCGCCGGAGAGGTGCACGCCGCTCGAACCGATAATCGTGTCGTAGCCCTGCGGCAGCTTCTCGATAAACTCATGGCACTGGGCGGCTTTCGCAGCGGCGACGGCCTGCTCCCGCGAGGCGTTCTTGTTGCCAATGAGGATATTGTCTGCGATGCTCTGCTTGAACAGGAACACATCCTGAAACACAAAGCCCACGATGGACATGAGGTAATCGCTTGCCATGTCCCGAATATCCACGCCGTCGATGGTAATTGTGCCCCCCGCCACGTCATAGAAGCGCGGAATGAGATGGGCAATGGTGGACTTGCCGCTCCCGGAAGGGCCGACCAGCGCCGTAACCTGGCCTTGCAGGGCGGTAAAACTCACGCCGTTCAGCGCGGATGTCTCACCCTCGTCGTTATAGGAAAACGCGACTTCCTCGAAGGCTATCTCGTAGCCGGACGCGGTTTTTGGGTTCTTCGTTTCGGGCAGCGGTTCAACTGCCAGTATCCTGTCCATGCGCTCGATTCCGTCGGAAATCTGTATGCTGAGAGACGACACATACATGATTTTGGTAAACGGCGTCGCCAGCGAAAAAGAGAACAGGAGGTAGAACACCGCCGCCAACGCGAATTGTGCGTAGTCGTCCGTGCCGCCCGCAATGAGAATGATGACAGGAATCAGAAACGCGTACACATGGCCTATGATGGTCATGAACGCCGACATATGTTTCTCGAAGGAGTCGGTGTACGCCTTGCAGAACCGGCCGTAATCGGTGATGGTCTGGTGAAAGCGACGGAACGAGAAGAGGGTCTGGTTAAACGCCTTGACCACCGAAATCCCGCGTACATACTCCACGGCGGCGCTGTTCATGTCTTCCAGCGAATCCTGATACTGCTTCATTTGCGCCTTTACTTTTCCACCGCCCATTGCCGCCATCTGAATACCATACGCGGCGATAATGGGGACAAGGCTCGCCAGTCCGAGCCGCCAGTCAAACACAAACAGCACCACCAGTGTGATGACCGGCATGGCGAATGAGCCCACCATGTCCGGGAGACTGTGGGCGACAAAGCCTTCCAGCTTTTCGATGTTCTCGTCCACGATTTTGCGCAGCTTGCCGGTGGAGTTCGCGCTGTGAAAACCCAGCGGCAAGGAGGCGATATGCCCCGCGTACTCCAGTTTCAACTCATACTGCGTCTTAAACGCGGCGAGGTGGCTGCACATCAGCGCAAGGAAGTTCAGCAGAATCGCGCCGATTGCGCTTTCCGCCGCCAACCAGCCGAGGTCGGTCATGTACGCGGCATCCAACGCCGACAAATCGGCGAAGTGGGCGACCAACTCCCTGATGATGTAGTAAATGGCGATGAACGGCGCAAACGACACCACCACGCTGAGAACCGCCAGCACGCAGGAGCACAGAATCAGCGCTTTCTCGCGCAGAGCAAGCTCCCATAGGCGAGCCATGCCTTTTTTGTCCTGTTGGGGCTTTGGGGGGTTTTCGGTTTCCCCGGGTTTATCCATGCCAGTGCCTCCCTCTCTCATACCATGTATACCACGATAAACACCACGCTGAAAATCGCGATGGTGATGAGGTCCTTCGCCTTGAGTCTGGTGCCGCTCATGAAAACATCTCCTTTATTTTGTCTCTGTTTGCCTCCGTCAGAGGAAAATCACTTGTTATGCTGCCGTCCTCCAGAATCAACGCCCGCGTGCAGGCGGCAAGCAGAAGTTCATAATCGTGGGTGATGATGAATATCGTCTTGCCTTCGGCGCGAAGCCGCTCGATTACCGCAACCACCCGTCGCATATTCCCGTAGTCCAGCCCGCTGGTCGGCTCGTCGAATATGAGAACCTGCGCGTCATGCGCCATTGCCGTGCCGATGGCCGTCCGCTGTCTCTGCCCTCCCGACAGGCTCATGGGATGGCGGTCCCGAAGGTCTGTGAGGGACAGGCTCTTCAGTATCGCTTCCACGTTCTCGCACGGGGGACGGCTTCTTTTGTTTTTGGACAACAGCAGTTCGTTTTCCACACTGTCGGTAAAAAGCTGATAGCCCGATTCCTGCATGACGAGGTAGAACGGGCCCGCCCTCGCTTTGGTCGACAGTCTGGTTCCGTTCAGCGTGATTTCGCCGGATGATTTTCTGTGCAGACCGCACAGCGTCCGTGCCAGCGTGGTCTTGCCCGCGCCGTTGCCGCCGAGCAGGGCGACTGCCTCACCGAAAGAAGCCTCGAAGGAAATGTCTTGCAGGACGGGCTTGCCACGTCTGTAGTGAGCGGACAGTCCGAAAACCCGCAAGCAGGGGCGTGTCTCTTGTGGCGGTTTTGCGCTGGGGCTGCTCAAGGTGGCGGGACAAAGCGCGTCGGGGCGAAGCGCTTTGGTGGTGAGCGCTTTGGTGCTGAGCGCGCTGGGGCGCAGCGCGTCGGGATTCACGACGCGCAAGCCCAGACCCATCCGCTTGCTTTCCGACAGGGCAAGGAACTCCTCTGCCTGCCAGTCGCCCTCTATGCGTCCGGCTTTCAGGTAGACTACGCGGTCGATGAGTTCGGACAGCCAGTAGAGCCGATGCTCAGCAATCAGCAGGGTTTTCCCGGCTTGTTTCAGCCGCAGCATGAGTTTGGCAAGCTTCCCCACGGCGGTCCAGTCCAGATTGGAGGACGGTTCGTCAAACACGAATAGGTCCGGAGAAAGCGCGTACGCGGAGGCAAGAGCGATAAGCTGTTTTTCGCCTCCCGAAAGAGCGAAGATGTCACGGTCGAGCAGGCGCTCTATAGCGAGCGCGTCGGCGGTCTCCTGCACGCGCTTTCGGATGTCGGCAGGCGGCAGGCCGAGGTTCTCACACCCAAAGGCGATTTCCCCGGTGGTATCGAGATTGAAAAACTGACTGCGCGGGTTCTGGAACACCGAACCGACCATACTGGCCAGCGCATCCGGCATTGTTGTTGCCACCTCACGGTCTGCCACGGTCACTCTTCCGCTGAACTCCCCCTCGTAAAAGTGAGGAATCAGCCCGTTGACCAATCGCGTGATGGTAGTCTTGCCGCAACCGCTCTCACCGCACAGCAGGACGCACTCGCCCTCTTTGATGTGCAGGGAGACGTTACGCAGGCATTGCTCGTGGGTTTCGCCGTAATGAAAGGTAGCGGCCGTGACTTTAACCATAGGGCGGCGCATAGAGCGCCGGCACACCTCCCATCACGGCCAAAACGCTGAGCGCAAAAAAGACCGCGGCCAGCCCGAAGTCCGGCAACCCAAGCCGCAACTCACGCAGGGATGTTCTCTTGTTCGCGCTCTCAATTCCTCGCGTCACCGACGCGGCGGACAACTCCTCGGCGATGTTTGCGCAGCGCAGCATCATGGGAACGAGCGTCCGCTCCATGCTGAACCGTAGCCCACGCAATCGCGCTGCATCCCGGATGGCGGCGAACTCCTCCTTTGCTGTGGGGAAAAATCGTAGCGTGACCGTAAACGGGATGATAATCACTTTGGGAATGTGCAGCTTTTGCATGGCGGAGACCAAATCCCCAACCGTCGTCGTCGCCATCAGCCCGGAGGCGAAAAAGACGGTAGGCATGATTTTTCGAAAACAGATGATGGTCATGCTGATGAACGCCGTGAAGAAGTTGTCGGCCAGCGCGCACAGATACAGAGCGCCCATCATTCCCGCGTAAATGAGCAGCCCATACCAAAGCTGCCGCCAACAGCCCATCAGCATGAGCAGCACGGCGATTATGCCCATACAGAGCCATTCCGTCTGCAAATCGGGCGATACGAATATCACCACGTTAATCAACACGAGAACCAACAGCTTCACGCGAGGGTCAAACCGCACCATTAAAGGATACCCGCTTTTTCAAAATGCTTTTTCAAAAGGACCTTGCCAATCAGCGCCCCGATTACAGAGCAGACAACAGCTCCCGCAAATGCCGCAATAATCAGTGGACCGTGGATGGTGGCAAGGAGACTGTCGATGATTTCTTCGCTCATACCCATGTCGAGACGGCTTTGGCGAAACGCCTCATCAAAGAACAACATGGGCGAGTAGCCATCCAGCGCAAGGCCAAGAATCATCGCCGCATATCCTGCCGCGTTCCAACCAAACGTTTTGTACTCGCCGCGCGAGCAGAGAAAGTCCGCCAGCAACCCGAAAACGATGCCGAAGATAAGGCACGGCCAGAAATGCCCAGCCAGACACATAACCAGCCCGACAAGACTGCTCATGATAGTAATTGCGCCGAATTTGCGTACCTTTGTCGCAAGATAGAGAAAGATGACACCGCCGACGATTGCGTCCGCGCAGGAAATGAAGGGCATAAGCAGCGGAATTGCAGTGAACAGCATGGCGAAGATGGTCACCACCACAAAGAACAGCAGCGTAAAAATGCCGGTAGTAATCAGGTCTTTGGCACGAAGCCCCCGTTTGGCGATGTCCATAGCTCTATCCTCTGGTTTTTCTGTGCTGCTTACTGTGGATACCCGTCTTACCAAAAGCGCCGTGAGTTAGATTTCACTAATTATTGTAGCGTAGTATTCTCGGCAACCGTTATCTTGTTCAGACAGGGATTATTGATTTTGGACAGAAACTTTTCGATACTCGGACGGGGACATCCCCATAGCAGATTTGAATGCTGACGAAAACTGCGCATGGCTGCCGTAGCCTGTTTTTGTGGCGATTTCGGCGATAGGCTCATCCGTTTCCCGAAGCAGTACGGACGCGGTCTGCAAGCGATATGCGCGCAGGTAGGCATGAATCGGCATCCCGAACACCGACTTGAAACAGCTTTTCATGGCTGTCAGCGGGATATTGAACCGCTCGGAAAGCTCACTGAGCGTGAATTGCTTTTCCAAATGTATCGTCAGGTAATCTCGCATGGCCTTCACGGTGTTTATCCGCGTCTTGTAAAAATACCTTCGCCCGCCTTCCTCGGCCGGCTCGGCAATACTCAAAAACAGCAGCAACTCAATCAGTTTCAGACGGATATAACTCTCTTTCAGCGTGGCGGGCGCGTCATAGAGCTCGGAAAAAATGTGTGAGACCGCCTCAGAACTGCGCATAAGAAAATACGGTCGCTTCGCTAACAATCTGTCTTTGATTCCCTGCATATCGATACGGACGATGCCCAACAGAGACGAGAGTTCATCAATCGTTTTCGATGCCTCGGCAATGTCCGCCATGATTGAGATGCCGTGGTAGTTCATCAGCGGAAACGATGAAGTTCTGAGCGGTGTTGGCAACCCGCTGACCGCCATATCACCTTCTCCCATATACCCACATTCGCCCAATGAGAACTCGCATTCAAAGCGTCCTTCCCGACAGTGGTTGATAACCAGCATATTAGTATCCGGCGCAAGCGGCAGACTGTCATGATTGGTGATACGAGACAAATGAAGGTCGTTGTACATCAATTGAACGCCGGGGAAAATATCGTAGATGGTAACGATGCCGTTCCCGGTTTCGTTTTCAAGTTGAAACACCACACAGTTCTCGCTTCGGACAAGCAGCCTGGCGTCCGGCCCAAGAAAATCGTTTTTCGCGTCGTCATACTCCCGCATAAAATTCCTCCTCATACCTTGCTTGGGCACACCAACATAAAATCAGCACCTCTCTAAGCATAGTTCGAAGGGCCTTACAAAATCAAGTCCACTTTCAACTATATATCGACACAGTCCTTAACTATTGTCGGTACCCGTGCCTGCCGTGCTGCCGCTTACGCCGTAGTTCGCGACCGCGTAATCATCGCCAAGTTTGCTTTGGAGTTGATACGGGTAGGCTCCCGAACTTGCGACGTACAGCCCGTAGGTAATACTGTCGCCCACGCAGATTACCTTGGTTTTGAAGGCGGCACCATCTGCGCGGGGGTCGACACCACTTTGTCCCGACGATGGCTCATCAGTGAGAGCCTGAGCGCCGCCAAAAGAAAGCAGAGCGAGCGCAAGAACAAAAGACAACCACGTCGTCGCCCCATTCTTTAACCTTTTCATTTATTTTGTCCCTCTCTATAGTCTAACGCCGACCCTGTTGGCGTGTGTCAACTATAGCATGAGATCTAATCCAGAGCACACAAAGCAAAAGGCTAGGCTTTGCTCTGAATGAACGCAACAATCTCTCGGACGTCGTCGTCATCACCAGCGCCCTCGATGTTGCGAATGATTGGCACGCGATAGTCTTCTTCAATCTTGGGCCCAGCGGCACAGTAATACGTGCCAAATCTGCGGTCCCCGTTTATCACGACCCCTATCACGTGTTGGCCGTATCGCTTCAGGAAATACCCTAAACACCACCGAAAGAGGGCGCCCTGCTCAAGATGGCAGGGGCCACCACGGCCGCTTCACCACACCCGCGCGACAGTCGCCACGCGAACTTCACAAACTCTGGCGAGAAAAAGCGTTTGCGCCGCCGCGTTGAGAGTCGCTCCCGTTGTAAATACGTCGTCGATAAGAAGAGCATTTCTCAAGCAAGCGGCACTGAGAACAGGCTGGTCTTTGATGGAGAAAAGTGTGCTCGCATTACC
>JAISFJ010000183.1 GCA_031263665.1 Coriobacteriales bacterium | reverse complement strand
GATGATTGTTGTGCGACGCGGTGGCCGCTTCTTCTTGTTCATGGGGTGGGGTTTCATGACAGTCATCGATATCGTTATTGGGGGCGAATCCCCGAGGCGCTTATCGCTCACGGAGCGCGCATCCATTACGGCCTCCAGGACGCATGGGGTAGCTGCGAGAACAATGCCTCTATGCTGCGTGAGACTCTTCTCGGTATCATTGAGCAGGCGGGTTGTGAGAAAGTGAACGTCATCGCCCATTCCAAAGGTGGGCTCGACATGCGGATGCTTGCTTCGATGGAGGACTGCGCGCCGCACATCGCGAGCCTTACGACCATCGCGACTCCCCACGCTGGCTCGCGCACCATGGATGCTGTCATGCGGATACCCGCACCGCTTTTTAAGGCGGCCGCCGTTCCCGTCAACGGATTTTTCAAATTGCTAGGCGACAAGTCCCCCGATTTTTATGCCGTATGTTCCCAATTAACAACCGATGCCATGCGACGCTTCAACGAGAAACATCCGCCCCTGGATTCGCTGTTTTGCCAAAGTTACGCTGGGGTTATGGGCGGGCCTTTGAGTGATGTTACGATGACATTCAGTTATCTCATCGTCCGCCATTTCGACGGGCCAAACGACGGCTTGGTCGCTCTCAATTCAACGCCTTTTGGCAGCTTCAACGGTATGATTGAAGGTGCGGGGTCGCGTGGCGTTTCGCATTGTGACGTTGTTGACCTCAGACGGCGAGCGCTCAAAAAGCATCTCCGTCACACGGCAAGAAGGCCGCCAAAAGGCACCGACTCAGGTGAAGGCGGGGGCGTCGATGAGGGCGATGATTTTTGTTTCGACATCGTCGACTGGCACCTGCGCCTCGTAGCTGACCTCAAAGCCCGCGGCCTGTGACACCGCTGTAACGCCGCCGTACCAAGACACCCCCATCACCCGCGGCGCCTTCTCTTTCGGCGATGTGTTATTATGGATGGGCGCGCTTGAGTTGCGCGTGTCATATCCCATCGGGAGCTGTCTTAGAGGCTGAGAGGAGATTTATTCGCGACCGAGAAGAGCGTTATGGTAATGCAGGGCGACAAAGCGGAAGTGCTCGTCTTCACACCATCCGCAATCTCATGAAGCTGTGGTAGCTCTCTCTGTTAGAGACGGCCGTCTGAATGCTGGCTGTCTTAGAGAGGAAGGTCAACCATGCGTAATGCACGAATTCTTGTTTTGGTGGAGGTGGCGCTCGCGGTGGCGCTCGCGGCAGTGCTCAATTTCTTGCAGCTCCGCCTACCGTTCAATATTGCGGGAGGCTCAATCTCTCTCGCGATGCTGCCCATCGTCGTGGTCGCCTTACGCCGTGGCCCCCTCGCGGGCGCGGTGGCGGGCACGTTGTTCGGCTGCCTCGATTTGCTTTTGGAGCCATTCGTCCTCGTCCCCGTTCAGGTGTTCCTCGATTATCCCGCCCCCTATCTCCTGTTTGGGCTGGGCGCAGGGCTGTTTTCGGGCCTCTACTATCGAGCTGTGGAGAAAAACGAGCGGCACTTGGATGGCGCTTTTATCGCGAAAGGCTCCCTTATCGTCGTCGCGGCGATGCTTGTTGGCGGCATCTTGCGTCTTGCCTCGCACGTGCTTTCAGGTGTGTTTTTCTTTGCCGAGTATGCCGCTGATTTTTTCGCGGAAAACCCGAGCTTTTTGCAGGCGGGCTCGGTCGATGCCGGCCTGAACGTCTGGATATACTCCATCGTCTATAATCTACTCTACATCGTTCCGTCGGTCATAGGTGTTCTTATCTGTGCGCTCATCGTCATGCCCGTGTTGGCGAAATCCGTGCCCGTGAAGCGCCTCGCTGCCGCGACGGTTTCAGAGTAGAGGGGACGGTCCCTGTCTACTTCATGAGGAGAGTGACAATTTTTGGACGAATCGCTGATAGAGCAGCTTGTTGGTCCTGCAAGCCCGAAGCAGAGCGCTTTGCTGGTCTCGGGGTCGCCTCAGGGTGTTGACCCTGCTCTGGTATCGCGGCTGGCAAGGCGCGTTGGCTTTATCGTCGCGGTTGACTTTGGCGCGGACGTGATGCGAGCCTCAGGCGTTTTGCCCCATCTCTTGTTGGGAGATTTTGATTCCATCAGCCAAGATACTTTGTCCACCTATCGTGCGGCGGAAGTCGAAGTCATGGCGTATGATGCCCACAAAGACGCGACCGATACCGAGCTCGCTTTTGCAGAACTGCGCAGGCGCGGCTTGAGCACCGTAATCGTGACCAACGCGCTCAAAGGACGCCTCGACCACGAACTCGCCTCATTAGGAGTTTGCGCCGATGCCGCGAGTCGGGGGATAAGAGTTGTCGTCATCGAGGACGACGAGTCTTGCGTGTTTTTGAGTGCGGACAACTTGCGCGACCATGAAACATCACGACTCGACCTTGTGTTGAACGATGTGCCCACGTTTATTTCACTGGTTCCCTGGGCATGTGTGGCGACGGTCTCAATCAGCGGTGTTGAGTGGGAGCTCGACCACGCGCTGCTCAAACCCTCTTCATCCCTTGGCATCTCCAACGTCGCGGTAACAGAGCGCATAGGAATTGAAGTCCATGAGGGCACCGTCATCGTTGTTTTTTGAGAAGTGAAAAGATGGAATAATAAAGGAGCGGGGGGGTTATTTGCTCCACACGCTCCTTTGCTTTTAAGGTTACGCAAAAATGGTCAGGCGCGAACGGCCTTACCCGCCTTGAGGCATTTGGTGCAGACGTTCGCACGCTTTACGTGGCCATTCAGGTTAATCGTCACCTTTTGTACGTTGGGCCGATAGACACGATTGGTCACACGATGTGAGTGGCTGACGTTGCGCCCCGCCACGGGATGCTTGCCACAGATTGCGCATACTTTGGACATCTTAAACTCCTCTTATGTCTGGCTGGCTGGCCGTCTGGCTTCAAGTCCGTCAGACCGTTCTTTTATCAACTCAAGGGAGGCACCTGGCCAACCCTGTAACTCCCTGGTGGTCGGAGACGGACTTGAACCGCCGGCACGAGGATTTTCAGTCCACTGCTCTACCAACTGAGCTACCCGACCATATTTTGTCAAAAACTCCCTAAGAGCACAGCCTTGTAATTCTACCATCATGCCGCAAATGGTCAAGCGTCAATAATTCTCAAACTCCCTTTTCCAGCTTTCGTGTTGTATGGGCGTCGCGCCACTGCAGGAGCAGTGATGAGTTAACGATAACGACGACGGAGCCCACGTTGTGCACCAAGGCGCCAACAACGGGGTCGAGGATTCCCGTCATGGCAAGGATGATGGCGACAAAGTTGAGTGCCATGGAGGCCGTGAGATTTATCCGTATCGTGAGCATGGTCTTCTTCGAAAGCGCCAATAAGTGAGGCAGATACCGTATGTCGTCACCTACGAGCGCGATGTCCGAGGCGTCAATGGCGATGTCGCTGCCGATGCCGCCCATGGCAATGCCGATGGTCGCCTTCTTCAGCGCCGGCGCGTCATTGATGCCGTCACCGACCATGCAGACCCGTCGGCCCTCATTTTGCAGCCGCTCAATGAGTTGCAGTTTTGTCTTTGGCAGACACTCGGAGAAAACCTCCGTAACGCCCGTCTTTTTGCCTATGGTGGCAGCGGCGCGTTCGTTGTCCCCGGTGAGAAGCACGGTCTGTATGCCACTGTCCTGGATGGCCTTAACAACTTGTCGCGCGTCCTCACGGGGCTTATCGGCAAGTGCGATAATCCCTGCCATCGCCCCATCTATCACGATATGAATTACCGTGCAACCAAGACTCTCCTTATCTTGAGCCAACCGCTCGGCATCATCGTTGAGCAAAACGCCTCGCTCAAAGAGTAATTCGCTGTTTCCCGCGAGTACCTGTTTGCCAGAAACTGTTGCCAAAACGCCTCTTCCGGGAATCATCTGAAAAGCAGTCGGCTCGTCAGGGAGCTTGCCTTTGAGCTCTCGATAGTGAGAGACGATGGCTTTGCCCAAAGGGTGCTCGCTCAGCCGTTCGGCGGAGGCGGCAAAGGAGAGCAGCTCATCGTTTGTGTTCGGCAAAGGGGAAAAAGGCTGAGACGCATTCGGAGCATTCTGAGTACTCGGAGTTGGGACGACGCTCACATCGACGACACGCGGTGTTCCGTGCGTTAAGGTCCCCGTCTTGTCAAAGGCCAGACACGATACGGTGGACAGGCGCTCCAGGGCGTCTCCTTCTCGGACGAGTATCCCAAAGCGTGTTACGTTGCCGATGCCCGCCATGATGGCCGTCGGCGTCGCGAGGACTAGCGCGCAGGGACAAAACACGACAAGGACGGTCACCGCCCGGATGACCTCGCCCGTCACAAGCCAGGTAAGCGCCGCTAATACGAGCGCGGCGACAACAATCCAGGTTGCCCAACGGTCAGCGATACCGACGATTTTCGCCTTGCCGGCATCGGCGGATTCTACGAGACGAATCATCCGTTGTATCGAACTATCCTCGCCCACTTTGCACGCGCGCATATCAAAGCTGCCAAACTGATTGACCGTACCGCTCGACACCTCATCGCCAACGTCTTTGTCCACCGGAATGGCCTCACCGGTCATAACGCTTTGGTCAACCGAGGTCTGACCGGCGACAATGACGCCATCAACGGCAATCGTCTCGCCGGCAAAAACGCGTAGCGTCTCTCCAACTTGTACGGTTTCGGCGGCTACGATACGCTCTTCACCGTCCTGTATCACGCGTGCCGTGCGTGGCGTCAGACAAACGAGCTTTTCGATACCCGCCCGTGCTTTTGAGACCGTCCGCTCTTCCAACATCGCGCCGATTGTCATGATGAAGGCGACTTCTCCGGCCGCGAACACCTCACCTATGATGATGGCCGCAATGAGAGCGAGCGAGACTAACAGGTCGGCCTTGATGTCGAATTTTGTTACGAGAGCGATAGCTGCGTCCCGCACGATAGGGATGCCGCACAAAACAACCGCAAGCCAGGCCGCGTCGATGGGGAGCGAATCGGGGAAAAAGAAGCTGACAATCAAAGAGACCGCAGAGAGGATGAGAAACAGCGTCGTGCGCTTCGTGCCGTCTTTAAGAAATGTGCCCATACCCGTTGCCCTTTCTCATTTATATTAGATACCTATGGGGGTAGGGGTATAATAGCGATAAAAGTTAGAGCAGTCAAGCAAAATTACTGTGCTTGTCACGCTCGTTCGCAATGACAATTACAGGTCGCAGGATGCCAATTTGGTTACCTTGAGGGGAATAACTGGGGGGAGTAACTCAGTGGCGGCGGTGGGGGAGATACGTGCAGAGGCTTTACGCCATGCGTGAGAATTGTTCGACGGCGCGCGCGAAGTCTTCTATCGTCTTGTCCGCGTCTCCGTGTTCGATACCATCGCGCACACAATGGGAAAGATGTCCCTCCAAGACAACCTGCCCAACCTTATGCAGAGCTGCCTTTGCCGCATTGATTTGCATCAAAATATCTTCACAGGGGACATCTTCATCAACCATCTTGTTAATGGCGTTTAACTGCCCGATAACCTTGTTCATCCTGCGGTGAATATTCTCAAAATCCATGCACTGCCGCATAGATGCCACCTCCACTATTTCATAAGAAACGCTCCATACTATCTCAGGAAGCACCGATGTATTCATTGTACGCTATCGACGGCTTGTAAAGACACAGTCGCTTTTCGGGCATGTCAAACCGTGTGTGGGGGCGGCCAATTTCGCGCGTGGCCGCGCCCCCCAACCTCAGTAACCCTGTAATGGTAAAAGCCCGCGAAATACAGTAAAATATGTCAA
>JAISFJ010000181.1 GCA_031263665.1 Coriobacteriales bacterium | reverse complement strand
CATCAAAGGCTACCGAAAAATATTGCGCATCGTGATAAGCGTCGTATTGCTCGCGACCATCCTCATTATGAGTGGCGTGCTTGTGAAATCGTGGGCGCTCGTGTTGGTGGGGCGTCTGTTTAACGGGCCCATCGCGGTATGGCTACCGCTTCATATCGCGTTGGTACACGCCAAAACGGAAGGAAAAAGCGCAACTACGGCAGTCTCGGCAATCGTTGCGACCATGACTTTTGGCACGGTGGCGGGCACGGCTTCGGCCGGTTTTATCTATGGCGCTTTCGAGAGCCTTGCGCCCTGCGTCGTGATTATTCCCGTCCTCATCCTTATCGCGGCCCTCCTTGTTTTCTTTGTCATGCCCGAGTTTGTGAGCGGGGCGGCGTCGCATATCGACGTGAAGGGCTTTGTCCTGCTCGGCGCCATCATGTTTGTTACCATCATCGGGTTTGTGGAGATAGTCGAGGGCGGCATGGACACGGTGATAGGTGTGGTGGCGCTCGTGCTCGCGGCGGCCATCGCGGTCTATTGGTACCGCTATGAGCGGCGCACGGAGTATCCGGCCATCGACGTAAAAGTGCTGTTCTCGCGCCAGCTTGGGCCGCTGTATCTGGGCGCTATCTGCTACGGAGCTGTTTTTTATGGATTTTTGTCCCCACTGGCGACCTTTCTCGACGCGAAGCCCGAACAACTCGGTTACGGCTATGGGTTTGAGCCGAGCGCCATCTCCATTGCCCAGACGGCCATTCTCGTCATGACCGTGCTCGCGGCGCTTTTGCTGCCTCTCATCATCAATCGTATCGGCGCTAAAAAGGGTTTGGTTGCCGGCTTTGTTCTCGGGGCTGTGGGTTTTCTCCAGTGGGCGCTTTTTGCAACGACCATCGCTAAACTCGCCTTTTTTGTCGTGCTCGTGGGCATTGGTCTCGGGGTGGTCTCGGCCGCTATTCCGGTGATTATTCCCCTGCGTGCGCCCAAAGGAACGCACGGCATTGCCACTGGCCTCTATAATTCGGCACAGACGCTCGGCGGAGCACTCGGCTCAGGGCTTTTCCTGTCGCTGCTCAAAGTGGGCGCAACCCCCACCGGCGACATCACGGCAGTCGGCTACGAAACCGTCTGGTTTACCTGTGGAGGATTCTTGCTCATCGGCCTGGTCTTAGTCCTCACCCTCCTGGCCCGCGACCAACCCCGAGCTTAGGGGGCGAGTGGGACAGTGGGGACGAGTGGGGGACGGTTCGGTGAGACAAGGGGACGGTGAGACAGGAACAATTGTGAGGAAAGGGACGGGATGGCTGAAGGAATTATTGAATCTGCGCAAACTGAGGATGTTTCCCAAGTTGGGGAGGCTTTTGAGGTGTTTGTTGAGACTATTGCTCGGCTTCGTGGGCCTGGGGGGTGTCCTTGGGACAGGGAGCAGACGCATGGCTCAATCGCTCGTAACATGGTTGAGGAAACTTACGAGGCGCTCGACGCGATTGAGCGTGATGATATGGTCGATTTGCGAGAAGAACTCGGTGACGTGCTGCTTCAGGTTGTCTTGCAGTCTCAGATGGCGAGTGAGGAAGGCGCGTTTACGATTGTTGACGTGCTCCAGGACATAAATGACAAGATGACCCGTCGGCATCCTCACGTTTTCGGTGTGGATGCGGCGCTTGAAGCGTTTCACTTTTCTGCCGAGCAGATTGACGAGCGACTCGGCGAGCGGATTGAGCGCGTTCGGTCAACAAAAAAGCCCCAAGAGGTGCTCAATCTTTGGGACCAGATAAAACTTATCGAAAAACAGCAAAAGGCAGAACGCCAAACGGAGCGCCAGGCGGAGCGCCAGGCGGAGCGCCAGGCAGAACGCCAAACGGAGCGCCAGGCAAAGGACCACCCAAGCGACAAAGACGCGCAGCCGGCGGGCCTGCTCGACAGCGTGCCGCAGGGGCTTCCGGCCCTCATGCAGGCGCAGGACATCAGCCGCAAGGCGGTTTCTGTGGGTTTTGAGTGGCCGGATGTGGCCAGCGTGTGGGAGCAGGTCGCCTCAGAGATTGAAGAGTATCGGGCCGAGCCGCCGGGGAGTACGGCCGCTGCCGATGAATTTGGCGACGTGCTCTTTTCGCTCGTCAATGTCGCTCGCAAAGAAGGCATTGACGCTGAGAGCGCGCTTCGCTCGACGTGCTGCCGATTTCGCTCGCGTTGGGCTATTATGGAACGTGAAGCGCAGACAGCCGGTCGGCGCATCTTTGAATGCTCTCTTGAGGAACTCGAGGAGCTTTGGCGGACGGCAAAAAAGGAGGAGGCACAAAATGAGCAGCATCATTGACGTCTATGGCCGTGAGGTGCTCGACTCGCGCGGCAACCCTACCGTTGAGGTAGAAATCATGTTGGATGACGGTTCTTTTGGACGTGCCGCGGTGCCTTCGGGGGCTTCGACCGGCGCGTTTGAGGCCTGTGAGCTGAGAGACGCAAAGTCAGAGCGGTATCTGGGCAAGGGGGTCGCTTCCGCGGTCGACCATGTCAACGAAGAAATAGCCGATGCACTCGTCGGCTTAGACGCAAGCGACCAACGCGCGATTGACGCAGAGCTCATCGACCTCGACGGCACGCCCAACAAAACGAGGCTTGGCGCCAACGCCATCTTAGGCGCGTCGCTCGCGGCGACAAAGGCGGCGGCCGAATCGACGGGGCTCACGCTGTATTCCTATATCGGTGGCGTGAACGCGCATCTTCTCCCCACGCCGATGATGAACGTGCTCAACGGCGGTGTTCACGCGGACAATAACGTCGATTTTCAGGAGTTCATGGTCATGCCGATTGGCGCGAGCACCTTTGTGGAGGCTCTGCGTTGGTGTGCCGAGATATACCATACGCTCAAGGCGGTGCTCAAAGAACGTGGCCTTTCGGCTTCTGTGGGCGATGAGGGTGGGTTTGCCCCCGACCTCGCGACCAATGAAGAGCCGCTCGCGCTGCTTGCTGAGGCCGTTACCCGTGCTGGATACAGCCCTGGCACGCAGGTGGTTTTTGCGATGGATCCGGCGGCCACCGAGTTTTACGACGCCAAAAAGCAGCGCTACGTGCTGGCAGGGGAGGACCGCGAGCTCACGAGCGAAGAGATGGTCGATTATTGGGAGGCTCTTGTGGAGAAGTATCCCATTATCTCGCTTGAGGATGGTATGGCCGAAGAGGACTGGGACGGTTGGAGTCTTTTGACCGAACGAATTGGCGAGAAGATTCAGCTGGTGGGCGATGACATCTTTGTGACAAACCCCGAGCGTTTGCGCAAAGGTATCGAGCGCGGCGTGGCGAACTCCATCCTTATCAAACTCAATCAAATCGGTTCTCTGACCGAGACGCTTGAAACGATACGTATGGCCAAGCAGGCGGGTTATACCTGCGTGATAAGCCACCGCTCCGGCGAGACCGAGGACGTGACCATTGCCGATTTGGCCGTGGCCGTCAACGCGGGGCAAATCAAGACAGGGGCTCCGGCGCGCACCGACCGAGTTTCCAAGTATAACCAGCTCATACGCATTGAAGAAGAGCTCGGCGATGCGGGAGCCTACGCCGGTGCGGACGCTTTCTACAACCTGAAAAAGCTGAAGCGGTCATGACATTTAAGAGCTATCTTGACCAAAATACCGGGCGGATGAACAAGCTGGTGGCCGATTTTTTTAAGAAGGAGCCGGTCTCGGATATAACGCGCTACCTTTACGAGCCGCTCGCGGAGTACTCGGTAAATGGAGGAAAACGCCATCGCCCACTCATCTGCGAGCTCGCCTGTCAGGCTGTGGGAGGCGACCCCTTGTTGGCTCGAAGTGCCGGCGCGGCAATTGAGCATTTTCATACCGCGGCGCTTATCCACGATGATATTGCGGATGATTCAACCCTGCGCAGGGGTGAGCCCTGTATGCACCTGACGCAGGGCGAAGGAATTGCCATCAACGCAGGCGATTTGGCACTTTCGCAGGTCACTGGCTTGATTGTTGAGGATGAAAACCTTGATGACCACACAAAACTACGCGTGCTCGACGAGCTCGTTAAAATGACTACGCGTACGATTGAGGGCCAGGCGCTCGACATCGGATGGGCTCGCGATGGTCGCTTTGACATCAGCGTTGACGACTATCTTCTCATGGCGACGCATAAGACCGCCTATTACTCCGGCGGCACCCCGCTGGCGGTGGGCGCGATTGTCGGTGGTGGCTCAAAGGCAGACATCGAAGCGCTTCGCTCTTTTGGCCTGGCGACCGGCTTGGCGTTTCAGATACAGGACGACATCTTAAACCTCATAGGCAAAAAAGAAGCGGTAAAGAAGGATTTTCGCAGTGATATCGTCGAGGGCAAACGCACGTTGATTGCCGTATATGCTTTACGACACTCAAAGCGCGACGCCGAACTTATCGCCATTCTCGGCGCGCACACCGAGCAACCCGCCCTGCTTGCCGATGCGGTCGACATCATGAGGGAGGCGGGCTCCTTTGATTTCGCTCGCGACTTTGCGATAGATTTGGTCGGTCGCGCAAAAACCGAGCTTTTGGATTTGCTGCCGTCGAGTGAGGCGAGGAATCTTTTGCTCTCGATGGCGGATTTCTTTATCACACGAATGAATTAGGAAGTGGCGGGTATCATGGGCAAGCTGAGAGACGAGGGCTGATTGTGCTTGTGGCGAAAATGAGGCGTGAGTTGAAAGGTGAGGGCTGATTGTGGCGGGCATCACTCATGTTGCGCGGGGGGCACGAGGTCCGGCGGTCAAAGACGTGCAGGTACGCCTGGAATCGCTCGGCTATGATTTGGAAGATGAGCTTGAGCGCGGCGTCTATGGGCAAAAAACCGCACAAGCGGTGGCGGCGTTTCGCGAAAATACCGGCCTCATCTTTGGCGAGGACGTTGACAGCGAAACCTGGACGGCCTTAGTTGACGCGACCTTTACCTTTGCGGACCGGCTTCTTTATCTCCGTATGCCATATTTTCACGGGCGCGACGTGCGTACTTTGCAGACCGCGCTTTCCGCGTTGGGATTTTCCTGTACGGCCGATGGGATATTCGGCGCGCATACCGAGCGGGCGGTGCGCGAGTTTCAACAAAACGCCGGTATTGGCAGTGACGGCATCGTGGGCGATGAGACCTTCTCCGCAATCGACCGGCTGCGTCACGCCTGGGAGGGCAAAAAACAGCTCGTCTCCGAGGTGGGTTCTCTTGGGTTCGCGCGAGCCGCAGAGGTCCTGGAGCATATGCCGGTTCGGCTCTGCGGGACCGATGAACCGTCGCGTCGCGTCGCCGAGCGCATCTCCAATCTGGCGATGGCGACCACGCCGGCCTCCCTTGTAGTGGACACCCCCCTGGTTGAACCTGAGAACGAGGCGGATAGGGATCTGTTCACGATACTTTTGACAACTGAGGCAGACGATGCGACGGGGGCAAGTGGGACAGCAGGGGACGGCGTCCTCGACGTCCCGCTCTGCTCCGGCTCTCTCCCGTCCCCCGCTGTCCCACTTGCCCCCG
>JAISFJ010000137.1 GCA_031263665.1 Coriobacteriales bacterium | reverse complement strand
CTAGCGCTTCGTGAGCGGATTTGTTGGGGCGATACCCGTAGGAGTCAGGATAAAACATCGGTTCTATCTTTGGTTCCAGATACGCTTTGACCACTGCTTGCGCGATGCGGTCTTCTACGGTGGGTATGCCTAACACTCTGGTGCCTCCGCTCTTTTTAGGGATAGGGACGGCTTTTACCGGAGGCGGAAAATACGTTCCTGACGACATGCGATTCCACAGTTTATAGAGGTTGTCTTTGAGGTTTTGCTCAAAGGCTTTCAAAGACTGACCGTCTATTCCTGCGGCTCCTTTAGCCGCCTTGACGCTTTCGTATGCCTTCTGTACTGTCCATTTCGATATTGCAAACGGCTTTGTTCTTTCCAATGGACTCCTCCTCTAATTGAGTTGACCCATCTACTTGGAACTGGATGACTTAGGCCCTTCGCTCCACTCCCATTGCAGGAGCTTCATCACTACTACGGCCTAATCCGCCCCTTAAAGTCGCATCGGTACTCTCGCCTTACGGTTGCTGCCGCTTGTGCGTACTCCCTTAACATCGACTCTAAGGTTCCCACGTTCCATACAGACGCCTGTGTCATGTTCACGCTGCCTCTACGCCGTTCGCCGCCCGGACAGTAAACAGGTTATCTTCCGGACTTATCCTTCGGTCGTCCCAGACCTCAGTTTTGACGAAATCTCCAGTTTTCGACGCTTCTTCGACCGTTCACTTTCATTCGTCTCCATGACACATACCTGACAGCTTTACTGCTGCTTTTTCCCCCAACGCTCAATACCATAGCTTTTGGCTACAGCACCTTGGGGCGGTTTAGAGCCTACACCTGTATGACGGCTCTGGCGGGCCTACCGCCATCATCTGTACAGCATAGCTACCTCCTAACTTTCAAAGGTGCCTTTGTGGCACGCAGGACGGTTCATCTGTCTCCGTTCAGTATGTCAAGTTTTACGTCCCCCTGACAGGTTTGCTTGTTGTATGTTGTCAATCAATTCGTTCACCCAACGCACGGCCTCATCAATAGATTTCAGCACATCCAAATCGTCTAATTGGTTCTCATATAGTTCGTCCCATCCAGCACCTTTTGTTACCGTTGGCGGCCACCCTTGTAGCTTACGGAAAACAAACAAGCGCTGACAGGCTTCTTCGATCTTAGAATAATCGACGTTCTCATTAGCGACGATCAGCTGCAAGTCGATGAGATCGTGCGCTCTGTCGCTGTCTGGCCCGCTGACGGCGTGGAGTTTCTGGGCTATTTGGTGCGGGATTGGCATCAGTGCGACCGGCTCTGGTGCGGGGAATCCTAATTGTTCGAAGACGGTGACAATGTCTGGTGAAATGGCGTAGTCTGGATTTGCTGTGTCGCCAATCTCGTCGTGCCCCAACTCCAGCTGCACGGTGAGCCATGATGCACTGTTGTAGGACATCTTGATGTCGAAAGGCTGCATGACGTACTCTCCGGGAACGCTTTTCGGCTTGGCAGGCTCCAGGCGCACCACCTTGCCGGTGAATCCGTTCCAGCCCTTTGCCAACGCATCATCAAGCTCCTGAATGAAATCCTTCAGCTCTTCTGCCATCGTAGCGTCGAGGTCGCGAGTGAATCGCGTTATCTTGTCGCCATAGCGCATCTTCAACGAGCTGCCTCCCTTGATGACACCTTTGGGTAGCATTTGACCCACTATCGTATTGGCGATCATCTTTCTCACGCGTATAGTGTCATCGGTCGTGCCGAATAGCCGTTCAATTGCAATGTCGAGATTACGCCTGCTGTTTGGTAGCTTTCCGGGCATTTCTCATCTCCTTCGTTAATTCCTTGGCTTCCCGTTCGCTAACCAACCCTTGTAGTCTGGCATTCTCGATAGCCGGGAGCAGTCGCTCTGCCATCACGGTTTTCTTGCAGGCTCTAATGGCATCCGCTACCGTTTGCGATGGGATGCACTCGTAGCGAGTCACTTTTGTGTCAGGTTTGGCGGGGATAATCTTAATATGTTTGGACAACGTCTTCCTCACCCTTGCGGGAGTTGCGATCATTATTCTGCTGGGATTCACGAAAGCCAGATTAAACATCCCCAATACTGATTCCCCATAGAGGTAAGCACCGTCTCCTACCAAAGCCACCGCTTGGGCATAAGAGTCGAACTCAGTTGGGTAGTAACGATTCAACCGATATACCCCATAACCAATGTGATCCAATTTGCCGCGCTTGGCCATCTTCACCATTTCGATGCTGGGGACGCTCAGAGCTCGCGCTTCTGCTGTGGTAATGAAGCCGTAGTTGTCGGCAGCCTGATCATATATGTCGTCAAAATAGGTCATGGCAACAGTATACCTGATTTGGTATAAGTTTAGCAATAGAGGTTAAGGATCGAAGGAGAATGACATCAGGTGGCGTCTTCGCGTTTTTGCAGGTCACGAGGATGTTTCGAGCTGTGAGGCAATCTTTGATGCCCCTACAGCCTTGCCCACGGTAGTGGGCAAGGCTGTAGAGAGCACACCTTGCGCTTGCATTTGGAACAAACATACTGCGTGCGACACGCTGTTTTCGCGAGCTTAGAAGGCTCCCTCTCCGACGGGGGGCGTGCTGGCGTTGGGGGCGCCTTCGTTGGGGGCGCCGAAATCGCCTTCGGGGGGTGTGCCGCCGTTGGAGCCCGCTCCCCCACCAGGCCTACCGCCGCCTTCGGGGGGCGTGCCGCCTTCGGGGGGCGTGCCTTCGCCGCCAAAGCCGCCGGCGCCACCGCCAGTGCCACCTCCGCCTGGACCGCCACCACCACCGGGGCCGCCGAAGCCGCCCATGCCTGTGTAGGCGCTCACCGTTCCGTCGGCGCTGATAAGGGCCGGTGCTTCGGTAAGCGTAAAGCTCACCAGGTCCTCACCATCCACCCTCAACGTGTAACTTTCGCCCAAGACGAGCTCGGGAGAGCTGTAGACCACCGATTGAAAAGCCTTGGTCGCCGTGTGCGCAAAGAGCTCAACACCCCGCACGTTATAAAGGCCAAAAACCACCCCTGCGGGCTGCTCGCGCTCCAGTTGGTACAAAAGGGCCGCCTGAGTTGAATCCTCCCCAAAACCCTGCGCCATGCCAGCGGCCCCAAACGCGAGCATACTGCCGCCACTGATGCTTAAAGTCGAGGCGTCTAAAGCGCTATTGGCTGAGTCGCTCGGCCCGTTGATAACCACGCTGCCGCCGCTTTGGGTAAAGCCGCCGTTTGAATCGATGCCGTCACCATCCGCGGTAATACTGAGCGTGCCGTCAACGATGTCGAGCAGGTAGTCATCGCGCGTATCACTCGCGGCGTTTATACCGTCATCGGTAGCGACCATCGTATGCTCGCCACCCTCAATCCAAATCTGTGCGGCCTCATAGCCCTCTTCGCAGCTCGCGATGTTGATGGTGCCCGCGCTCAGGCGCAGTATGGTTTCTGCGTGCAGCGCGTCACCAACGGCGTTGATGGCAAAGGTGCCGCCGTCGATGGACAGAAAACCGGCGGCGTTGGGCTCATCGATGTTTGTGGAGACAATCGCGTCGTCGCCGGCGGTGATGCTGAAGGTGCCCTCCGCGATTTTGACGCAGTCTTTGCCCTGGAGGGCATCGGTGGCGGCATTAAGGATAAAGGTGCCGCCCGTTATCACAAGGTCGTCCTTTGAGACGATGGTGTGGGCGCTTGCGGAGCTGACACTCAGATTTCCGCTGCCGTTTATCGTCAGGTCATCGTGAGAAAAAAGCGTCGCGTCCTCGGTGCTTTCGGTGTCCTCTGTGCCCTCTACGCTCTCGGTGCTCTCGGTGCCCTCTACGCTTCCGGTGCTCTCTGCGCTTTCGGTGAGGTCACTGCGCCCTGCCCCATCGCTGAGGCTGTTGTTTGAGCCTTCCGCCAGGGTAAGAAACACCTTGTCGGCACTCTTGACCAGAAACGCCGGGGCCGCGCTGTTCTCGATGCTTACGCCGTCAAATACCACCTGGAGCTTCGCGTCGTCGGGCGCGTCCACCACAAGCGAGAGGCCCTCAAGGCTCCCATGGATAATATAGGTGCCCTCCGCGCTCAGCATAACGGCCCCCTGCTCAACACTGACCCCCTCAGCCGCAAG
>JAISFJ010000128.1 GCA_031263665.1 Coriobacteriales bacterium | reverse complement strand
CGAAATCCTCGAAATGTGCCGCACAGGCGCCACCGCCCTGGACCACGGCGACGAAACCCTCCACTAAGTGGGACAGATGAGGGACAGAAATCAGTTTTGGCGGGGGTGGGGGCGGACCCACTCGAGGAAGGAGTCGGCATCCTTAAGACTCAAATCACGCAGCGTGGAGATGGTTCCTCTATACCCAGCGGCTGTGGTCGCGGAGATGGTCGCGACTTTTGCCCTGCGTTGAAAGGGGTTTTGGTGCGTTGCGGCCCATTGTATTTTTCGACGCGGGATGACGATGGTCATTCGCGAATAACCTCCCTGGCGCAAGGTAAGCATATCCTGATTGTACGCAAAAACCGAATGACGATACCAGAGTATGGCACCGATAAGCTGCAGTATGAAAAGAAACAGCGCAAGGCCTCCAAGGGCAAGGGGAACCGTTGGCATAAGAAATGAAGGAGCAGACGGGATGCGGGTCAAGAGCAGTACCACCCCATACACGCAGATTGCGTATATCAAACCGGGGATGATGGAGCGGCGAATGATGGAGCGGCGCAGCGCCACCTTGGGCAACGGCTTAAATTCCGTCTCGGTAGGCCGGCCATCAAACTCGGAGGCAATGCCCGCCAGGATGCCCTCAATCTTATCGACTTTCACAAAGGGATGGATGATGAGCCCGCTCCCCTGCATGGCCTGAGCATTTTGTTGATTGCTGTTCGCGTCCATCGAGTCGATGGTAAGCAGCTTGAGTTCCGCGTAGCCCATGAGTCGCCGGATGAAACCCTGACGAATCTCAACCGATTGTACCCGTGAAATCGAGACGCCTTTATACTGACGCGCAAGCAAGCCGCGCTCAACCTCGATACGACCGCCTCGGCGGCGCGCCTTAAAGCTCCCATAGGAAATCGCGGTGTTGATGATTCCCAAAATCAACACAAAAATAAAGAAACCCACAATAAAGAAGATGAAAATGGGTAGAGTAGACGTGTCAAAGCCGCGTGAAATCACATCCTCAGCGAGATAATTAAAACCAAAGAATTCCAAGACTCCCGCGGCCTGGCTTATCAACCCTATCAAGACCAGGAAAATCACAAGATAGTGGTCACCAGAAATCGCCGAGAGGAAAAGTTCTTTGGCGGTCAAACCGTATTCATACTCGGTTGGCGCGTCTTCCCAAAACTCGTCGGCGTAGATGCCGCGCAGCCCTTCCGCTCCATCGCCGATGTTTTGCACAAACGTGTCGGCGGCACTGGGCGACGCAGCTTTCGCTGATTGGGGCAACGGCTGGCCGGTCTGGGGGTCAAAGCGAGCGTGCTCACCCTGGGAGCTGACAACAGCAGTCGCCTGGGGCAGCGGCTGGCCGGTTTGAGGGTCAAAGCGGGGCGCCACCTGTGTCGCGCTCGCGGCGGGAACATCGGCCTGGCCCAAACCCGAGAAACCCGAGCGGGCGGCCCGCATTGTCGCGGCCTTCTTTTGCAGGTCAGCTTCCTGTTGTCGCGCGGAGACTTGCTTACGCGCAAACACCTCCGCACGCAGCGCTTCCGCCTCGCCAAGTTTAAGCGCGGGAATTATCACGCCTCTGTTGTTGGCGCCGCCCGCGGTCTCGATTTTGAGCTTGACCAAACCAAGGATACGCTCCACAATCTGCGCGTTAAAGTCGATGGACTGTACCCGCTGAAACGGAATATGAACCTGCTTTTTGAAGATGATGCCCGAATAAATATGGATGTCGGTCTCGGTTATCTCCCAAAGAAAACGCCGGTAATAGACAATCGCAAAAATAATACTGAGCACCACCACCACCACAAAGAAAAACCCGAGAATTAAAATGACGCCCAAAGACGCAAGGGGTCCGCTTTCGGCAAAGAGGTAAGAAAGCCCGCTCCCAATGCCAACAAAACCCAAGACGACAATGCTGATGATTGCCTGCAGCGCGTTTATAACCACATAGGCGGGATGGATGCGGTGCGGCCCGGGAGCTATGCCTCCGCTGGGGAGCAGCGTGGGGCCGGGGCGCTGCGACTGCGGCGACACCTGCTGCTGGAAAGGCCGTTGTGACCTAGACATCTTCTTGCGCGATTCTCGCGAGAACGGCCACATGGTCGCGCAGCGCGTCTGCCTCCGCGACATCAAGCCCGGGAATTTCGTGCGCGCCAGCTGCCGTGGCTGCCGTAAAAGAGGCCAGCCCATTCGCGCGCATGATAGGCCCCTGCTTGGTGTCGACGTTTTGAACACGGATGAGCGGGATGATGATGCGCTTATGCCAAAAAATGCCCTTATGTATGTCGATTTCTTCGTCGAGCACCTCAAAGCTCCACTGTATCCAGCGTATTTTGGGGACAACAATCACAAATATGATAAACGCAAGCAACACCAGAGCAAGCAGACCAAGAACAACAATGCCCACAATATCGGAGGCGGATTTCTCAGATGAGTTATTTGAGTTGTTCAACACCAGCCAGACGATGCCCAGAGGAATCAGGCAGAGCGCCGACCAGAAAATAACGTTAAACAGCGCGCTTAACCTCCAGACGCGAGTGATTCGTTTATCGAGTTTGCGGGTTGGCAGTGCTCTCATCGACAGTCCTTCCTCAGTTTTTCCGGCCACGTTGTGCGCCGCCCATTTTATTGATTTTTCTTGCGCTTCTTCCCGATACCGTCTTTTCCCTATCCACAATATTCGACGGTCATTTTATCAGACAATCTCATTTTACCAGATAGCCGCTTTGCCACACGGCTACTCCGCCAGCTTCTCCTTGTAGTTTTCTATCACCTTGCGCCAGCTCTCATCACCAGCGCCGAGTATCTGCGTCGCGAGGATAGCGGCGTTTTTGGCGCCGTTGATGGCAACGGTCGCCACCGGCACTCCCGTAGGCATCTGCACCATCGAAAGCAGCGAGTCCAAACCCCCCAGGTCGCTTGTCCGCATGGGAACGGCGATGACCGGCAACGGTGTTGAGGCCGCGACTACTCCGGCAAGATGTGCCGCCTTGCCCGCGGCGGCGATGATGACCTTCTTACCCTCAGCCGCCGCACTACCTGCCCACGCATGGACGCGTGCGGGATTGCGATGCGCGCTGGCGATAATAAGCTCAAAAGGAACGCCAAATTCCTCAAGTTGCTCGGCCGCACCCTGCATAACCTCAAGGTCCGACTGAGAGCCAAGAATGATACCAACAAGCGATTGTGACATAGCGACTTCTCCTTAAACACTCTGTTGCGAGTGGGACAGTGGGGGACGGGGCGAGTGGGAGATGGGGACGGGGGCAACTGTCTCCATCTGTCCC
>JAISFJ010000114.1 GCA_031263665.1 Coriobacteriales bacterium | reverse complement strand
ATCACCCTCTTTGAGCAAGGCGTCTATCGTATCTCACAAAAATACCGCCTCCTTAACCCGCCGGGCAGCGAGGAACTCCGCCGTGAGGTGGCCAGCAATATCTCGTCCATGGTGCAGTTTCAGAAATCGCAGCACCGGGACATCTCCATAGACGCGATTCACGTTTTAGGCATGACGTCTGACCAGATGCCGGAGTTCATAAAGGAAACGGGATTTTTGGAGACACCCATCTCCGCGCTTTCCCTCAATGAACAAATCAAGCTGACTGGCAGAGCAAACTTTGACCAGGCTTCTTTTGTCAGCTCAAAGTACCTGTACAACATCGGCACCATGATACGGAAGTGAGTGGGAAACCGTGGCCTCTTACAAAAAGGACATAGACCTTCTCGCGGTGATGGCGCAAAAACAAGCTCGGGTAAGCCCGCTTATGGTGCTCGTGCCCATCGTTGTTTTTCTCGTCTTGGGAGCCCTCATAGCGCTCGGCATCTTTTGGTACCTCTCGACCACGGCCGTCCTTATCACTGAGCGCGACAACCTTCAGCTTTACCTTGATAGCACGCGCGTTAACAATTTTCAGGAGGAAGCCGCGGCGCTTGAGGCCCAAGCCACCGAAATGGAGGGCCAGGCTGAAGAAGTCAAGGGGACGCTGTATAACCTCTCCAGCTACCCCGATATGTATGAGGAGCAGTTTGACATCATCTTTACCCTCGCCGGCAACGACGTAACACTTTCCGATTATATCTACGACCGCAGGACCGGCATTTTGAATTTTTCCGCGAGTTCGACATCGGTACGCAGGATGCCCCAATTTGTGCAGGGGCTTCGTGATGACGGGCATTTTGTCGACATTCAATACCAGGGCTACGTGAAAGAAGTCAACGCCGCGACCGGTGCCGTGGAGACGAGACCAACCACCGAAACGGCCACAACATCGAGCAACAAGGCGAGCGAATATCGCTACGAAATCACCTGTAAACTTGTCGGACCGAATCCCGTTTTGCCCGAGGTAGAAGAAGAAGGCGACACGGCTGACAGCGCTGAGGAAGGGGGCGGTGAATAAATGGCCCTTTTTGGCGCTTTTCCACCCGCGGAGCCAAGTGGACAACACGCGCGTAACAAAACCCTCATGGCGACGGGAAAAATAGAACACAGCAAGAAGAAAGAGCGACAGCCCAGCTTCATAAAGGTTGCCCTGGAGAAACTGAGTTTTCGCGAGCGCATCATGATTGGGACGCTCATCGTTTTAGCCCTCATCGCGGCAGTGGCCTTTATCGTTGTTCTTCCCGCTCTCGACAGAATAAATGGCATCGAAGCCGAAATCGTGGAACTCGAACAACAGAGAGGCGAGGTGCGCGAAGAACCGGACCTCAGGCCCGAGTATCAGGCCGCCTACGAAGCGGCTCTGCGTGATTTTGAGAACTACCAGCACTTCTACTACCCGTTCATGGACCCCGAAACCATCGACAAGACCATAACGAATATGCTGCTCGAAAGCGGACTCGACCCCGTACGGCTCACCATGAGTCCCCTCGGGTTTGAGCCTTTGACCGGCTATTCTGCCTCGCAAACCCTCGTAGCTCGCCCCGTTCCCACCCTCGACAAAGACACGGACGATGAGGGTGACAACAACAAAAATGAGAACGGTGAGGGCGGCGGCACCGAGGGCGGCGGCGAGAATACTGAGGGCTCCGAGGGTGACAACGGCACAAACGCGGAGAACAGCGAAAACTCCACAAACACCGACGACAACGCTGACGGGGATGAAAGCCCCACAGAAGGAACGAGCCGGGCTGACCGCCTGGCCAGTGAAGCGGAGGCTGCGGGTGGTAACACGAGCGGAGAAGCGGGCGAAATTCCTGCGGGAACCTTAGTCTTTTGCTACACGGTGGATGTTGAATCGAGGGGCTGGATGAACGATTTGTTCGCCTTCCTCGAAAGCGCACGTGGCGTAACTGCGATGGAGGTTGTCTCCTATTCTTACGTGGAGCCACAAAAGGAATCGGGGACAACAAACGAAACCTCGAGCACTACGTCGAGCACTACATCGACCAACGCGACAAGCAACACCAATGCGCGAGCGGAACCAGAAGAGGCTACCATCGTCATGCAGGTCAAGTTCTACGTCTTTATCAATGACAGCATGACGCCAACCGACGCGTTGACGAACGAGGCCGCTTCGTAACGGCGGCGGACGCGTTGTTTGAGGGCTTGTCTCAAGGCAGGAGAAAGACGGGAAACCATGGCAGAAAGCAGACAGATACGCATCGGCGACCTTCTCAAGGAATACGGTTATATCAACGATGAACAAATCGAGCGGGCGCTCGAATACCAGAAGCAAAACGACATTCGCCTTGGTCAGGCCGTCATTGACCTCGGCTTTGTAACCGAAGAAGAGGTGCTCCTTGCACTCTCGCACAAACTCGGGCTGCCTAAGGTCAACGTCGCGACTTTGCATGTCGACGCAAAAGCCGTCGCGCTGATACCACGCTCCATAGCCGAACGCGACACCGCAATCGCCGTCGCTGAAGATGGCGAGATGCTCGATGTGGTCATCAACGACCCCATCAACCTGTACGCCATCGAAGACATTCAGCGCGCGTCACAAAAACAGGTCAGACTCATGATTGGCGACGCGGCCAGCATCAACACTGCCATCGCGCATTATTACAGCGAGGTCGAGGCGCGCGAAGCCGTCAATCAGGCCGACAGCGTCTACTCTTCCCTTTTGCCCGAAATCGAGCAAATCAACACCGTCGAGATAGGCGACGACAGCACACCGGTGGTCAATCTGCTCAACAGTCTGATGCTGCGCTCGTATAGTACCGGCGCGTCCGACCTGCATATCGAGCCTTTTGACCTCATGAGTAAGATACGTATGCGCGTCGACGGCGCACTCATCGAATACGCGGACATGCCCCCCAACATCCACAACGCGCTCATCGTTCGCCTCAAAATCATGAGCAACCTCGACATCGCCGAGAAACGCCTGCCGCAAGACGGACATTTTCGTATCGCCATCGGCGGCATCGACCTCAACGTACGCCTGTCCGTCATCCCCACCATCTATGGAGAAAAGGCCGTACTGCGCTTTCTCACAACAAACACCCCCATCGATAACGCGGGCAACTTTGGCATGATTGAAGAGGACTACGACCGCTTCTTAAAGATATTGCAGCAGCCCAACGGCATCATTTACATCACCGGCCCTACGGGTTCGGGCAAAACGACAACGATGTATATGGCGTTGGAACGTTTTCAGCAAAAGCAAATCAACATCTCGTCCATCGAAGACCCCGTTGAGCGCAATCTGATGGGCGTAAATCAGGTGCAGGTAAACAACATGGCCGGCCTCACCTTTCAGGCGGGGCTGCGTTCGCTCATGCGCCAGGACCCCGACATCATCATGGTGGGTGAGACGCGCGATGCCGAGACGGCTTCCATCTCTGTCAGCGCCGCCATCACCGGCCACCTCGTCATCTCGACCTTGCACACCAACGACGCGCTCGCTTCCATCGTGCGCTTAGAGGACATGGGCATACCGCCGTATCTCGTGGGAAACTCCGTGGTGGGACTCGTGGCGCAGCGCCTGGTGCGCAAGATATGCCTGAATTGCATCGAGGAATACCTGCCCAGCGAGCTCGATTTGCTCAATCTGCGTGAGACAAGCGAGACGGTGCGAACGCTCAAACGAGGGACCGGCTGCCACGCCTGCAACCAGACCGGCTACAAAGGACGTATCGCGATTCATGAAATCGTCCTTGTGGATAAGAAAATGCAGCGCATGATAGCGGAAGAGGCCCCCATGTCGCAGCTGTACGAATATGCTCGCAAGGAGCAGAAGATGGCAACGCTGCGCGACCGGGCAAAGATACTTGCGATGAACGGCATAACCAGTATGGACGAGTTCCTCAAAATCGGCGAGACCGTCGACTGAGCCTTCTTGGAAAGGGGTAGCACATCATGGCAGACTTCAGTATCGACACCTTGGTTCAGTATGGACGCGAAAACGATTGCTCCGACTTGCACATCACCTCCGCGCAGCCACCGACTTTCAGGCGGCTCGGGGACTTGTTTGTCGGTCCGTTTAACGGCACGCGTGATGATTATCGCGCCCTCATACTCTCAATGCTCAACGACCTGCAACGCGAGGAACTTCAACTGGGACACGACCTCGACTTCAGCTTTGAGGGGGCGGGCGGTCTACGCTACCGTGTAAACGTTTACCGCCAGCAAAACGAGCTGGCCGCGGCAATCCGCCTGTTGAGCAACACCATCCCCACCTTAGAAAGCCTCCGGCTGCCCGAGGCCATTCGCAATCTCTCCGAACAGCCGCGCGGCATCGTGCTGGTAACTGGTCCCACAGGCTCGGGTAAGTCAACGACACTCGCCGCGATGATTGACTACATCAATGAACATCGCCGCGCGCACATCATCACCATCGAAGACCCCATCGAATACGTTCACAAATCCAAGAATTGCCTCGTACATCAGCGCGAGGTTCACCGTGACGTAAACTCGTTTGCCGATGCCCTGCGCTCTGCCATGCGCGAAGACCCCGATGTCATCCTCGTAGGCGAGATGCGCGACTACGAAACCATCAGTGCCGCAGTAACGGCAGCGGAGACGGGGCATTTGGTGTTCTCCACGCTGCATACCACCGGCGCCTCGCAGACCATCGACCGCGTGGTGGATGTCTACCCCTCCCACAGCCAGGGCATGATTCGCTCCCAACTCTCCGGCGTACTGCGCGGCGTCATCACGCAGACCCTCGTTCCTTTAGCGGACCGAAGCGGGCGCATGGTAGCAACCGAAATACTCGTCGGCACCGATGCCGTCCTCAATCTCATTCGCGAAGGCAAGTTCCACCAGCTCTCTTCGACCATGCAGTCAAGCGCTCAGGCGGGAATGCACACGCTGGCCGGCGACCTGGCACGCCTGCTGCAACAAGGACTCATCACCCGCGAAGTAGCCGAAACCGCCGTCAACGACAAAGTAGAACTCGAACAATACCTCGGCGTCTGGTAACTGCTCTGCCGCCACGCGACACACGAGGCGAGATGGAACTCGTGCACTAAGATCCTTTCAACCTAATGTGACAGGCCAATCGCCCGAACCTTTCCTGCTCTCACCGCAGCTTCCATAGCCTGATAATCGGCAAGGTAATCGTCACGCGCGGATACGGGCGTATTTGCGTTTGCCTACTTGGACGACCGCATCGGCAAGGCGCGTCGGTGAGGTGCTGTACTCGCCTTTGATAAGAGCTTCACCGGCAATCTTTACTCCGCCGCCATCAATGAG
>JAISFJ010000099.1 GCA_031263665.1 Coriobacteriales bacterium | reverse complement strand
GCGCTAAGGCGTACAAGAGCCATATCCTTGAGAAGAAGTCGCAGAAGCGCAAACGCAACTTCCGGCACGAATCTGAAGTAGCGAGTTCGGATTATAAGGTTGTTGCGCGTAACCTCGGTCTACGATAAGTATGGTAAGGGAGTGATGTGATATGTCACGCGTCAAGCGTTCAGTCGCGGCAAAAAAGAAACGTCGGGTGGTTTTAGCGCGAGCAAAAGGGTATTATGGGGCAAAATCTCGGTCCTATCGTGCGGCCAAAGAGCAGGTACAACACTCATTGCAATACGCCTATCGGGACCGTCGCAATAAGAAGCGGGTCATTCGTCGTCTGTGGATAACGCGCATCAATGCCGCTGCGCATCTTAATGGAATGTCGTACTCGGTCTTTATGAACGGCCTTAAAAAAGCCGGCGTTGAACTCGACCGTAAGGTGTTGGCAGACATCGCCGTCAACGATGCCGCCGCCTTTGCCAAGCTCACCGACGTGGCGAAAGCGGCTCTCGAGGCGGCATAGGGGCACAGGAGGGACGATTCCCTTAGGGAAGCACTGATTAAATCATGTCACGCCATCGACGGCTTGTAAAGGCACGCTTCGCTCTTCGGCCTTGACAAGCCTCGCCGATAAGGTATGAAAATATCATACCTTATCGGGGCGGCCATTTTCGCCTCTGGCAACGCCCCGCAACACCAGCATTAGCTCTGCTAGTCCTGATGTCACTCGCCTTGCCAGATGCGAAAATGACTCACCACCTGACGTAACAGCATTTAATCAGCACTTCCCTTTGTGCGCTCATACATATGCAGGGGGATGACCCTGGGTGCGCAAAGGGAACCGTCCCTCCTGTGCGCTTTACCCTGTGCGCTGTGGACAGTATCCAAAAACTGAAAACATCCGTTTACCCATCCGTTGCCTTTTGTTTGTTTGACAGAAGTTTGGTCCGAGTATAACCTTGATATGTTATATTCTATTATCCTAATAATGGGATAATAAAGGGCACTTCTAGAAGTGCCCTAAAGTGCAAGGAGAAAGGACGATTATGAAGAAAAAGCCCATGTTCCTCAAAGTTGTTGTAGTGATGATTTCGGTGTTTGCGCTGGTATTTGCTCTGACTGCCTGCAGTCAGCCCAAGGCGGAGGAACCAGCGGAACCGGCGTCCGCACCCGAATCCACTCCCACCGCACAGCCGGTTACGTTACAGATATTCGCGGCCAATTCGCTCGAAAAAGCGTTGCCGGAGGTTCAGAAGCTCTACACCGCACAGCATCCCGAGGTGACCTTTACGGACTCGCAGTTTAAGGCTTCCGGAGACCTCGTCGAGCAAATTGGAGCCGGGGCGCAGGCCGATATCCTCATCACTGCTTCGGCGGGCAGCATGGACACGGCTGCTGAGGGAGGCTCTATCGATGAAGCGACTCGCATTGACATGTTTGGTAACGACCTCGTCATCGTAAAGGCGACAGGCTCAGACGTCACCGTCAGTGCGCTTGAGGACGTAAAGTCGGACGCTTTCGCAAAGATTGCTATTGGTGATGCCGCGACCGTCCCCGCTGGCCAGTATGCCAATCAGGCGCTCAACAGCATCGACTTGTACACGAGCGACACCGGCAAGGATGGCGAGTATGACCCCGCATTCGGTGAGAAGGTCGTGTTGGCCGATAAGGTCGGGACCGCCGCGAACTATGTGGCAACAGGCGACTGCCAAATCGGCTTTGTTTATACAAGCGACCTCTATCGCTACGAGGGTATCGAGACCGCGTTTACGGTACCGGCTGACGCGCATAAGGCGATTCTTTATCCCGGCGCCGTTTTGAAAGACTCCAAAAGCGCCGATGTCGCGAAGGATTTTCTCAATTTCTGTTTGACCGACCCGGACGCACAACGCGTGTGGTCGCAGGATGGTTTTGAGGTACTCTAAGCGGTAAGCCACGGGTTGTAAGTCCCTGACGGTAAGCCACGGGTTTGCTTTTTTGAAGGAGCAGTAAAAGCATGTGCCGATAACACACGGCAACATATATCGTAAAGCAGGCATGAGCGCCCTTCTTGCGGCGCTCTGCCTTATTCTCATGGTCCCCGCGGTTCTTGCCTGGGCCGATTTTGCGCCGACTCAAAACTCGGCGCCAGCCAACAATCCTCCCGCATTAGTCGAAGTCTCTCGGAGCGGGACTGAGGCGCGTGCGGATGGCGTTGATTTCGCACTGACGGGCTTTGAGCGCTTTAACGAAGGCACCAGCCGAAAATATCAAGGCACCTCCTTTGGTTATCGTTATCCGATGAGTTCGCAGGATGCCTTCGTCGTCATGGTGATAGACGAGCATAACGCGTTGGTGTATCTGCCCGAAACCATCGCGTCAGAGATGGTGATTTCGGCGGCACACTCTGATTTTGAGGCGATGCTCAAGGCTTTGGACGCGCAAGTCTTTAACGCCGATACCAAGCTGGCGGATAGGGATATAAGCTACGAGTATACCGTGGAGCGCTCGGTAGTGCGAGGCGCCTATCGCTATGATTTTGTTGTTGAGGTTGAGCCGGGATACTATTACGCGACAGTGACGGCGGTGACAGCGGAGACGGGAACCGGCGGGACACCCGCAAACGACACAGCGCCTGCGAACGGCGAGGCGCTCGCGAGCGACGCAGCACCCGAAAAGGACCGGGCGGGAGCGCTTTTTTGCGAGTCCGGCCTCGTTGTTTCAGCCGAAAACGTTCTCATCGAGCAGGCGCCGACAGGGTTTGCGGCTCTCCGCGAGTTCTTTACTTCTCTCGACTTGCGTCCTTTTTGGGTGTCACTCAAAACCTCAATGGTTGCGATGATTTTCGTCTTTGTCTTAGGTCTGCTTGCGGCGCAATTTTCCCAGGGAATCAGTGGCCGCTTTAAGGGCGTCTTGGACTCCCTGTTTACCATTCCCTTGGTTTTGCCGCCAACGGTTTGCGGCTTTCTTTTGCTCATCTTATTTGGTAAGTCAACGGCGGTGGGGCGTTGGCTGCTCAACCATGGCATCGAGCTCATCTTCAGTTGGCCGGCCGCTGTCCTGGCCGCCATCGTGGTCTCCTTTCCGCTCATGTATCGCACGGCGCGCGGTGCCTTTGAAAGTCTCGACCCCTCGCTTGGGGACGCGGCGCGCACGCTCGGTTGGAGCGAGCCGCGCATCTTTCTCAAACTGACCATGCCACTTGCCTGGCCTTCCATCGCGGCGGGCACCGTGCTTGCCTTCGCACGGGCGATGGGAGAATTTGGCGCGACGCTGTTTGTGGCCGGCAGCTATCCGGGCGTCACGCAGACCATGCCCATCGCCATCTACTTTGAGTGGATGGGGGGTCATTCCAATGTGGCGACGTTTTGGGTCTTTGTCGTCATCTTGTTTTCCTTTGTCGTCATCCTGTTCGTCAATTGGTACGCCGCCCACACCCAGCGCTATCGCCGCGCGAGTTCGGATGTCGAGAAGGGCGAGACGTCGCCACCCGCCACCCGTTTTGCCTCACTCACTGCCGGCCCTAAGGAGGACACGTGAGCCTTATCGTCGACATCCGCAAGAACTTTCCCGCCTTCGAGCTCGATGTGGCCTTTGAGGCGGAAAACGAGACGCTCGGGTTGCTTGGCGCCTCGGGTTGCGGCAAGAGTCTTACCCTGCGTTGTATTGCCGGTCTCGAAACGCCGGATGAGGGAAGGATAGTCGTTGCGGGGACAACATTTTATGACTCTGGGCAAGGCATTAACCTCACGGCTCAACAGCGCAAGACCGCGTTGCTTTTCCAAAACTACATGCTGTTTCCCAACCTCACGGTGGCCGAAAATATTGCCGCGGGAATCTCTCGAAAAACGCCGAAAGATGAGGTGCACGCTATCATCTCAGAGCAACTTACGCGTTTTGGGCTCGAGGGTTTTGGCAAACGCTATCCCATCAGACTTTCCGGTGGACAACAACAACGCGTAGCTCTGGCGCGTATGCTCGCCGCCCGCCCCGCCATTCTCATGCTCGATGAGCCGTTCTCAGCGCTCGACTCCCATCTCAAAGCCTCGCTCGAACTCGACCTTCTCGATTTGTTTGATAGCTTTGACGGTACCATCGTTTACGTCTCACACGACATTGACGAGGCGTTTCGTTTCTGTGACCGTATCGCGGTTATCGACCGTGGCACCATCGCGGAAATAGCGCCTCCCGAAAGCATCCTGGAGCATCCGACGAGTTACGCGACGCTGAGGGTTTCCGGCGTAAAAAACATCTCGCAGGTTCGCAGGATTGGACCGCACAAAGTTGAGGCGCTCGATTGGGGTTTCGAACTCACCTGTGCGCAAGAGGTTGTCAGCGATGCCGGTTTTTTAGGAGTCCGAGCCTCGTTTTTTGAAGTAGCGGATGGGCAACAGGAAAACGTCTTTGACTGCACGGTTTCTCGTATTGTTGACTCCCGCTTTGAGCGCACGGTCGTCTTGCGCCCCAAGGTGGCGGCGAAAAGTGCTCCCGAGACGGCCGCGCCCACAACCTTGCAATGGCGCTTCAACTGGGTCGACCACAACCCCGGCGTGCCCCTTTACCGCGGCGCACACCTCCGCATCCACATCCCCCCCTCCCGCATCCATCTCATCAACAACTAAATCGCGGTTGTTCCATCAGGAAGTGAGGGGGAGGTATTCGTGGAGTTTTCGGAGTACTTCTTTGAAGTCGAGCGGTTTGCCTACGTGGTCGTTCATGCCGGCGGTGAGGCACTGTTCGATGTCCTCTTTGAACACGTTGGCTGTCATTGCGATAATGGGTACTTTTTTGGCCCAAAAGTCATCGAGCGCCCTTATTCGACGTGTCGCCTCAAGTCCATCCATCTGAGGCATCTGCACATCCATGAAGATGAAGTCGAATTTTTGGGGGTCGGCCGAAAACATCTCCACGGCATCAACTCCATTTTCGGCGCTTTGTAGTCGCAGCCCGGTTGGCTCAAGCAACGCGTAGACGATTTCACGGTTGGTGTCTACATCCTCGGCGAGCAGAACCCGATAAGAACTCAGGTCCATTTGAGTAAATTCATCGTTTTCAGACGACAGTTTTGTCGCAAGAAGCGCCTCGTCTCCCTCTACAATTCTGATGGTGAAACGAAAGGTTGAGCCCTTGTTTTCCTGTGACTCAACGGTGATGGTGCCCCCCATAAGCTCGATGATGCTTTTCGATATGGCAAGCCCCAGGCCCGTGCCTCCGTATTTGCGCGATGTGCTGCTTTCCGCCTGTGAAAACGCCTGAAAGAGCCGCGCCTGTTGTTCGGGCGTGATGCCAATGCCCGTATCGGAAACCTTAAAGCTCAGGGTGCAGGTTTCTCCACTTTCGCCATCCATAGTATCCGCGTCGCCTACAGCGCCCGTACCAGCTGCGCCGTCCATGCCACCAGCGTCCGCACCCTCGGCTCCCGCACCATCGGCGCCTTCCCCACCGTCCTTGCCATCCGTTGTGGGCAAAT
>JAISFJ010000180.1 GCA_031263665.1 Coriobacteriales bacterium | reverse complement strand
TTCGGCCCAATCTGCCCGACCACAGAAACCCTCAGTCTTCTTGGTCGACGCCTTGAACAGGAGTATTTCCCATGTCGTTAGAGCTCTCTCAGATTCCTCGGACTATTTGGTGGGACGTTGATGCCACAGACGGTATCGCGGGCGTCTATCTCATCGACCAGACGCGCCTGCCGCTTCGCGGAGATGTTCTTTGTTGTCGCAGCCTTGCGGGGATTGAAACCGCCATCCAGACGCTTGCGCTGCGGGGCGCGCCGGCGCTCGGTGTGGGGGCGGCAATGGCTGTGGCGCTGTGGAGCGAAAACGAGTCTGTCGCGACATCGGCGAAAGAGTGGCTCGCAGGCATTGATGAGGCGGCAAAGCTCATCGGCCAGGCGCGACCGACCGCCGTCAACCTCACTTGGGGCGCCAAGCGGGCTCGCGTCTTTGCGCATACCCAAATCGAGCAGGGCGCTACCCTGACGGCCGCGAAGGAGGCACTTGTTGCCTTTGTTAAACAGATGGCCAAAGACGACGAGGAAACAAACCGCGCCATTGGGGCCAACGGTGCGCCTTTGATTATGCCAGGCTCTCGCGTTTTGACCCATTGCAACGCCGGTTCGCTCGGCACAGCCTATTTTGGTACCGCGCTTGGCGTCATCTACACGGCTGCCGAGCAGGGCAAAATCGAGCACGTCTGGGCCTGCGAGACGCGACCTCTTAACCAGGGTGCGCGTCTGACCGTCTGGGAGCTTATGCGGGCAAAAATCCCGTGCGCGCTCATCTCCGACAGCACGGCGGCGAGTGTTATGGCTCAGGGCTGGGTGGACGCTGTCTTGGTCGGGGCGGACCGTATCTGCGCAAACGGCGACACTGCCAATAAAGTTGGTACGCTCGCTCTCGCGCTGCTCGCCCATCATTACGCCATACCGTTTTACGTTTGCGCCCCTTCTTCGACCATCGACCGCTCCCTTGCGGATGGTAGCGAAGTGCCTATCGAGCAGCGCGACCATCGTGAGCTTGCGGGATTTACGGCTTCGGGTATCATCACACCTGATGACGCGGTCTCGACTCAAGCCTTCGATCTGCTGACCGCCGAAGGTGCCCGTGCACTCGCGTTTAAGGAGGAGCACCAGATGGTGATAGAGCGCAAAGGTGGCGCGTATTCCTTCGACGGATGGTTTCAAAGCACCCCGTCACAAACACAGATATACAACCCTGCCTTCGACGTAACCCCCGCCCGCCTCATCACCGCCATAATCACCGAAACCGGCACCCACAAACCCGCTGGTAGATGAGGCGGAGGCCTTCGAGGGTTAGGTTGTCGTTTACGATGTCGATGGTTGTTGAAAGGTCTATCACTCGGGCGGATAGACCGCCGGTGGCGACAACGGTTGCCTTATAGCCGAGCTCATCAAAGACGCGCCTGATAAGGCCGTCGATTCGGTCTATCTCCCCAAAGGTGAGGCCGGATTGTACCGCGGTTTTTGTTGTGCTTCCGATGACGGTGGCAGGTACTTCGATGCTTGTCTTGGCAAGGCGGGCGGCGGCGTTGAAGAGCGCTTCCGCCGAAGTTACCAGGCCGGGGGCTATCACGCCTCCTAAAAAGGTCCCCGTCTTGTCAATCACCTCAATATTGGTTGCGGTACCAAAATCCACCACGATGACCGGGGCCCCGTAAAGTTTGATGGCCGCGACGGCGTCGGCTAAGCGGTCGGCTCCTATTTCGGAGGGGTTCGCGTAAGCAATCGGCAGCCCTATGTCGAGCGTGCTGTCGAGAATGAGCGGCTCGGCTGACGCGTGACGTGCGGCCACGAGATGCCATTGTTCGGTGAGGGGCGGGACGACCGAAGCGATTCCTACGTCGGTGATAGCGGCGCTGTCGAGTGCTCCTAACGCGAGCAACGAGCGGATGCGCACATCGAGTTCGTCTGAAGTATCGGTCGCGACCGTCGCGATACGCCAGTGCGCAAGAAGCCGCTCGTCCTCATAAAGTCCCAAGACGGTTTGGGTGTTTCCCACATCAACTGCCAAAAACATCTTTGCCCGCTTCCTTAACGACATGCTAACGCCCCCCATTGTACCCCAAGAGCGTGGTATCATTTCCTAAGACCGATTGAGAGGAATACCCATGAGTGAACTTCCCGCGCGTATTCTTGTTGTTGATGATGAACCTTCTATCACCGAGGTTGTGAGCTACAACCTGAGGAAGGAAGGCTATGATGTTCAGGTTGCTGCCGATGGAGCGGCGGCGGTCAATTTGGTGGACACAAGCCCCTTTGACCTCGTGATTCTCGATGTCATGCTCCCCAAGATGGATGGTTATGAAGTATTACGACAGATACGTACGACCCATACTATGCCCGTACTGTTTCTTTCGGCCCGCGACACCGAGCTCGATAAGGTTGTGGGCCTTGAGATTGGTGGTGATGACTATCTCGCCAAGCCGTTTGGTGTACGTGAGCTCATCGCCCGTGTCAAGGCGCTTTTGCGGCGTACGGCCCAGCAGGAGGCAGGCGGCTCTTCTATCGATTACAGCGAAGTTCTTGAGGTTTCGGGCATTACGCTCGATGAAGGGACGCATATGGCCGTTGGGCCTGGCGGTTCCATCGATTTAACGCCGCGCGAGTTTGAGCTGTTGGCCGCCCTCATGCGTCACGCCGGCAAGGTTCTCAGCCGCGACCAACTGCTCCATGACGCCTGGGGTTGGGAGTATCTTGTGGAGACCAAAACGGTTGACACGCATGTTAAGCGGTTACGCGACAAACTCGAGGCTGCCGAGGTCGACCCGGGACTCATCGAGACCGTTCGCGGTTACGGGTATCGCTTCAAATTGGCCTGAGCCGTGCAGTATCGTGCGTTGCGCATACTTCTCGCTACGGTAAGCGCGCTCAGTACGCTTACGTTTTCTCTCGTTTTAGCGCTTATCATCATCATCGACCCACGCATCACCTATTGGTTGCTTGCGTTGGCGGTGCCGTTTTCTGCTTTCACCTTTTTTATCGCGATGTGGTTTTCTGGCCTTTTGCTGCTGCCCCTTGGAAACCTGGTGGCAAAGGCCAGGCGTCTTGCTTCCGGCGACCTGTCCGTTCAGTTTTCTGACAAATCCTCGCGCTCCGCTCCGCTTGTCGTTAAAGAACTCAGCGAATCGCTTGACAAGGTGAGTTTTCGCGTACGTTCGAGTATGGCTGAGGTGGCGGCGGAAGGTAAGCGGCAGGGGCAGTTTGTCTCCGATGTCTCCCATGAAATACGCACGCCGCTTACGGCCATTCGCGGTGCGGCCGAGACGTTGATGGATGAGGACATCGCCTATCAGGACCGCCATCGTTTTTGTGAAACCATCATTCACGAGAGCGAGCGGCTCACGCGCCTGGCAAACGACCTGCTCACGCTTCAGCGTATCGAGGGCGATGGCGAGGTCAAGCTCAAGCGCGTTGACCTGCATGACATTGTTGAATACGCGGCGGCAATGTTGGAGCCGCTGCTCGATGAGCGAAAGACCACGTTGACGATTTCGGGTGAGGCCCCCGATGTGCTCGGTGACCCCGACCGACTCCAGCAGGTTGTACAAAATCTCATCGACAACGCGAGCCGCTTTGTTGGCGAAGGGGGGCGCATTCACGTTGAGCTCTCCGGTATTCGCGAACACAGCGTGATAACCGTGTCAGACGATGGCCCCGGTTTTGGAGACATCGACCCGGCACGCCTGTTTGACCGCTTCTATCGCGGAGATTTCAGCCGGGCCCGCACCTACGGCGGTATCGGCTTAGGGCTCACCATCGTTAAGGCAATCGTAACGGCGCATGAAGGAACCGTAGAGGCGGTTAATCTCCCCGGCGGTGGCGCCTGTTTCATCGTAGCCATCCCGTCTTTACCTCCAAGCGCAGAGGGCTAGCAGGGGGTTTCTGGCTGGGGTTGCAAGCAAGTCCTGCAAAGCACGAGAGCGTTGTTGACAAAACTTCCAAAACTGGCAAAACTGACAAAACGAGGCGGGGAAGAAAATAAATATTTGCAATCTTATAAGAATAGTATACAATAGGATTGTAACAAGTGAGGCGGTTTTTTTGAGGGCACTTTGGATGGAGAGTAGGGTGCGAGTGGGACAGATTCGTAGTACGGCTTATAAGTTGGGTGGTGCTCGCATGAGATGTCGCAATCATGGCGTGATGCCTTGGAGACATAGCGGTTGCGTGCGTATGGCGGGAGATGACCCGACGTAGCGTGAGGTAAAAACAAACACCCCCTCGCGTGAAAGATGACTAGGCGACCAGGAACCTCCCTTCCTGGTCTTTTTTATGAGAAAGGACCACAAGGTGACAAGGCATATCAAGCAGATAGCAATTTATGGCAAGGGTGGCATCGGCAAGTCGACAACGACCTCGAATCTTTCCGCTGCCTTGAGCGATATGGGCTATAAGGTGATGCAGTTTGGCTGTGACCCCAAGGCGGATTCGACCAACACTTTGCGGGACGGGAGCTACATCCCCACGGTGCTCGACCTGCTCCGCGAACACAAGAAAGTGGATGCTCACGACGCGATTTTTGCGGGCTATAACAATATTTACTGCGTGGAAGCGGGCGGGCCCGCGCCGGGCGTGGGTTGTGCGGGGCGAGGCATTATCACCGCGGTTCAGCTGCTCAAGCAACAAAACATTTTTGAGGAGCTGGAACTCGACTACGTCATCTATGATGTGTTGGGCGATGTGGTTTGTGGAGGATTTGCGGTGCCTATCCGCGAGGGGATAGCCCAGCATGTGTTTACGGTGAGCAGCGCGGACTTCATGGCGATTTACGCGGCAAACAACCTCTTTCGGGGCATTCAGAAATACTCCAACGCGGGAGGCGCGCTGCTCGGTGGCGTCATCGCGAACAGTATGTCGCATCCCTTCCAACGCGAAATCGTGGATGATTTTGTGAAGCGTACCCACACGCGGGTCATGCAGTATGTGCCTCGCTCCATTACGGTTACGCAAAGCGAACTTTCTGGCAAAACGACTATTGAGGCCGCACCAGAAAGCGAGCAGGCAGACATCTATCGCGAGCTTGCGCGCCATGTTGACGAGCACACCGATTCGACTGTTCCCGCGCCACTTTCGCCAACGGAGCTCAAAGAGTGGGGCGCCGCGTGGGCCGACCAGCTTGTTGCCATAGAGAGCGGCGAGATTCGCGGAAAACAGGAAGCGATATAGGAATGAGGATGCGATAATCATGCCTGAGGTGAATCTACGGGTACCGGCCGTCGCGGTGCGTGAGATACGACTCAACACCATTACCGGCTTTGAAGGCAACGCCGCCACGCTTGTGGAGAAATCCTGTTGCGGTGGTCTCGTTGAGCGGGAGCGCGGCTTCACGCAGTGTCTTGGCTGCTCAACGGGTAACGCCGCTTGTATGGTCACCCTCGTGCAAGACGGTGTGGTCATCAGCCACGGTCCGGTTGGGTGTAGCGCCTGTCTGCACGAATTTGCCTTCACCTACCGCGTAAACGCCCCGCTCCGTGATGTAAAGAACGCCACGCCACGCCATATCTACTCCACAAACCTCACCGAAGATGAAACGGTATTTGGCGGCAATGAGAAGCTCGCAGCGACTATCCGGGAGGTCTACGAGCGCGACCATCCCCAGGTCATCTTCATCATCACCACCTGTGCCTCAGGCATCATCGGCGACGACGTGGAGGGCATCGCCAACGACGCGGAAAACGAGCTGGGCATCCCGGTGGTGGCGATTTTTTGCGAGGGTTTTCGCTCAAAGGTGTGGACGAGCGGCTTTGACGCGGGCTATCACGGTATCGCGCGTAAGCTCATCAAGCCCGCCCGCAAAAAGCGCTCCGTCATCAACGTGGTCAACTTTTGGGGCAGCGACATCTTCACGCGCTGGTTTGAGCGCTTCGGCGTCACGGCCAACTACATCACCCCCTACGCCACGCTTGAGTCGCTCGCGTATTCGAGCGAGGCTTTAGCAAGCGTGCAGATATGTACGACGCTCGGTTCCTATATGAGCGGCGTGCTTGAGCGTGAGTTTGGCGTGCCGGCGCTCAAGGCCGCGCCGCCCTATGGCGTGCCGGCGACCGAGCGTTGGTTACGCGCGCTCGGTGAGCTGCTTGATAGACCTGAGGTCGCCGAGCAAATTATCGAGGAGGAGCGCGCGGAGTTTTTGCCGCAGATAGCCGAGCTTCGCACGCGGCTTGAGGGAAAGACCGCCTACGTGACCGCCGGCGCCGGTCACGGGCACGCCCTGCTTGCCCTGCTCGGTGAGCTTGGCATCGCGGCGCAGGGGGCGGCGCTGTTTCACCACG
>JAISFJ010000055.1 GCA_031263665.1 Coriobacteriales bacterium | reverse complement strand
GGGACAGTGACGAGGGTGTCGATGGGGTGAAGGGGGGGGTTGGGTGACGGCGAAGGGGGGGTGTCGGTAAGGAGGGGCGTGAGTTTGGGAGTCAGTGCGCGTGGAACTGTGACGCCGATGAAGGGTAAGCCGGCGGCATCGGCCAGCGCGCGTGTAGGCTCAATGGCGGCCGCGACATTCTCAGCCGTGGTTAACTCCTTGAGATGCGTGTTCCCGAGTATCTCCGTAACCAGAAGGCCTGAGGTTTCTTCGATGCCGCGAAGCAGTTTGAGGTTGTCCTCGACGGTCGCCGCTTCGGGACGCCGCAGGTTTACGACAAACACAAAGCGATACGGACGTTCGGTGATTGTTGGCGAGAAACGTCCGAGCGCCCGCGCGCCGTCCGGGTCGCCTCCCACATCCACGAGGACCACTCGTTCGGGACCAGCCTCAAACATCGCCTCAGCGATACCCGGCGAAAGCGAAGGCGTATCGAGGTTGGAAGCCCCAAACACCGGGCCAAGCACCTCAATTTTGTGCGCTTCGAGAAAGGCGCGATTATCCGTTGAGCGAAAGTAGGGATTGACGATGTCGAGGTCGATGAGCGTAACGCGTGGCAAAACCGCCCGCAGGTCACGCGCGACATTAAGCGCGAGATTGGTTTTGCCCACCCCATAATGGCCAGCGATGATGGTGAGCCAAGGAGCACTGCCAAACAGCGGAGATGAGGGCGGCGAGGGCGAGACAAGGGGACGGTTCATCTGTCTTGCTCAATTCGGAGTCTAGCGTTTTTACGAACGAGACGGTTGAGCAAGACAGATGAACCGTCCCCTTGTCTCGCCGCCTCTTGTCTCGTCTCATCGCCCATCATAGAACTGCCAGATACCGGGAAAGCTCCCAATCGGTAACGTGAGCGCTGAACTCGGCCCACTCAGCCCGTTTATTGCGTACAAAATAGCTGTGGATGTGCTCGCCAAGCACCTCACGCATGAGTTCGGATTTCTCAAAAGCCTCGATGGCGGCACCGAGAGTACTCGGAAGCGTCTCAATTTTTGCCTCTTTGAGTTCCTGAGCGCTCAGCGCAAAGGCATTTGCCGTAAACTCAGGCGGCAGTGTCATTTCCTCCTCGATACCTTTGAGCCCCGCGCCCAACATGACGGCAAAGGCGAGATAGGGGTTGCACGAAGGGTCGGGGCTGCGTACCTCGATGCGCGTCGCCTGCTCCTTGCCAGGTTTATAGAGCGGAACGCGCACCAAAGCCGAACGATTGCGCCGCGCCCACGTCACATAGACCGGCGCTTCATAGCCGGGTACAAGGCGTTTGTAGGAGTTGACAAACTGGTTGGTGACCGCCGTAAATTCTGGCGCGTACCTCAAAATACCAGCGATATAGCTCTTCGCGACCGCCGAGAGATTGTAGCCCTGCGGGTCATTCGCATCAAAAAACGCATTGCTCTCATCGTCGGTGAACAACGACTGATGTATGTGCATACCGTTGCCATTTTGGTCGCTGATGGGCTTGGGCATGAACGTCGCATAGACATCGTGCTTCATCGCGACTTCTTTGACGACGAGCCGATAGGTCATCACCGAATCCGCCATGGAGAGCGCGTCATCGTAACGCAGGTCGATTTCATGTTGAGAAGGGGCAACCTCATGATGCGAATACTCCACGGGAATCCCCATATTCTCAAGCGAGAGTACCGTGTCGCGTCGGATGTCGCTGGCTAAGTCGAGGGGTGTGAGGTCAAAATAGCCGCCGTTGTCGAGCGGGAGCGTTCTTTCTTGGTCGGTGAAGTAGAAAAACTCCAGCTCAGGGCCAACGTTCATCGTAAAGCCCATGGCGGCGGCCTTTTGCAGCATACGTTTGAGCGCGTAGCGGGGGTCGCCCTCAAAGGTGAGTCCTTCTGGCGTGCGCACGTCGCAAAACATACGAGCAACACCATTTTTTACGGGTCGCCACGGCAAAACCTGAAACGTGGAAGCGTCGGGAAAGGCGAGCATGTCGGATTCCTGAACGCGAGAAAAGCCTTCGATAGACGAGCCGTCAAAACCCATCCCTTCCTCAAAGGCATTTTCTATCTCAGACGGCGTAACCGCAAAAGACTTGAGCGAACCTAACACATCCGTAAACCAAAACCGGATAAAGTGCACATCGTTACTCTGAATGGATTTGAGAACATAGTCCTTCTCGGGCGTAAGTTCCATCGGTATCCTCCCGCGCTCATGCGCCAACAACAGTAATGACCAGTGGCAAAGCTCAATCAGAGAAGTGCCGCTTATCTTCAAACTATACCACGTATGGCCCATCAAAATGTTTCACGTATGTTACCGCTCTTCACTTCGGCGTCAACGTATTGCTCATTCATGCAAAATGCAGTACAATTGCATGAATTGTTCAGTTTTCGCTTCCGGTACGATGAAAGGAAAGCTGTATGCCTGCTTTACAGGTGCGGGATTTCCCTGCCAATCTCTATGAAGAACTCAGGGCCCGCGCGAAGCGTGAGAGTCGCAGCATTTCGCAGCAGACCATCGTCGCGATACGCGAGCATTTGGCCACACCCCAAGGTCAAGCCGTTGGGTTTCCTGCGCGTACTGAGGGCGGGGAGTGGCGACGCGCACGGCGTAAGGCACTTTTCGAGGAGATTGATAGGATGCCCAAAATCGACATCCCTTCCAATTTTCCCAGTCCGGCTGAGATTATCCGTGAGATACGCGATACGCGATGATAGTCCTTGATTGCAGCGCTGCTATTGAGATTGTGCGAGAGACTGAGGCGGGCCGTTCTCTTAGGCTGCTGATGCTTGATGAAGAACAAGTCATCAGTTCAAGTCTGTTGTGACTTTGCTACTGCAATCCTGCGGTTCTTTGATTGTCCAAGAATTCAGAAACAGAGAAAGCCACGCCATCGTTTGGGTAATCGAGTTTTGGTATCCCTTTTAACAGCGAGAGCGAAGAAAGAACAAAAATAGCCGGCAGCAGAGGAGTATGAGGTTTATTTGCTCTCGGGCGCCTTGAAGTCGATGCCGAGTTCTTCCATCATCTCGGTCACCTCGCCCTGCCCCTCAAGGAACAAGTCGAGTTCATCGGGAGCCAGATAACGCAA
>JAISFJ010000026.1 GCA_031263665.1 Coriobacteriales bacterium | reverse complement strand
GCGGTCCGCACCGCCGCCATCACCGCTGAGCATCTCGGCTGCGAGCAACATCAGGTGCTTGTTGCCTCAACCGGCGTCATCGGCGTTCCTTTGAGCGAGGACCCTTTTGTCTCTGGCATCCCACTGGCGCTTGCCAAACTCGGTGCCGCCGACGGTAGCACGCCCGCCTCAGGACTCGCGGCGGCGTCGGCCATCATGACAACGGACACACATCCCAAGCAGGCGGCGGTGAGGTTTTCGGCGACGCAAAGCGACGGTCGCGAGGTCAGCTACACCATCGGCGGCATGGTCAAGGGTTCCGGCATGATACAGCCAAACATGGCCACATTGCTTGGCGTGCTCGCAACCGACGCCTGGCTCACCCAGGAGGCGGCAAACTGCGCGCTCAAACAGGTTATGGACGTGACGTTTAACAAAGTGACCATCGATTCCGACACCTCCACCAATGACAGCGTCTACCTGTTGGCAACGGGGGCAACCGAGGGCAAGACCATCAGTCCTGATTGCCCGCTGTTTGAGCCCTTTGTTCGTGCGCTTCGTACCTTGTGTGAAGACCTTGCGCGACAGATAGCCGCCGACGGGGAGGGCGCCACCAGGCTCGTTACCGTAAATGTCACGGGAGCCACCGATGACGCGCAGGCCGACCTCGCCGGGCGTGCGGTCGCAAACTCGCCGCTGGTAAAGACCGCCATCGCCGGCCACGATGCCAACTGGGGGCGCGTCGCCATGGCCCTCGGCAAGAGTGGCGCGACGTTTTTACCCGATGCGGTAAGCATCACGATTATGGGCCTGCCCGTCTATCAAAAGGGCCTGCCCGTGGTCTTTGACGAGGACGAGGCGCGGCGATATTTTGAGGAAAATGTCGAGGTCATCATCGACATCGACCTTGGCCAAGGGCATGGGCGGGCGCGCCTTTGGACCTGCGATTTGACGCACGAGTACATATCCATCAATGGTGATTATCGCACCTGAAGAAGCGCCGGCACTACGTGGCGTCGGATGTTTGAGGGGCAAACGGCGTGCCACGAAGGCGTGCGCGGTACCGGGCGAGCGGCAGGCACCGAATGGCAGGTACCGGACGACGGATACCGGGCGGCAGGCAGCACATGACACCAGGCATCAGGCGGTGGCAGGCAGCACATGACAGAAACAGGGTTTGAGATGAGCAGGAAATGAGCAGGAAAGAACCGCAGACACGAGCGCTGAACAAGGCCGAGGTGCTCATAGAGGCCTTGCCTTGGATTAAAGAAGCCACGGGTAAGACCGTCGTCATCAAGTACGGCGGCGCGGCGATGGTCGATGCCGAGTTGCGCGAGAGCGTGATGAGCGACATCGTGCTCATGAAAATTATCGGGCTCAATCCCATTGTAGTTCACGGGGGCGGCAGGGACATTACGCATCTTTCAGAGCAGCTTGGGTTGCCGGCCGTGTTCAAAGACGGCATGCGCGTTACGCCGCCCGAGCTCATGGATGTCGTCAAGATGGCGCTCATCGGAAAGGTGAACCAGGAGCTCGTCGCCCAGCTCAATAAGCACGGCCACATCGCGGTCGGCCTCAATGGGGCGGACGGCCACATCGTCAAGGCGAAGCGAATCTCCCAAGAACTGGGGATGGTCGGCAGGGTCGAAGAGATTGACACGACCCTGTTGGCAGACCTCATCGATGGCGACTATGTTCCTCTCATCGCCAGTGTCGCGGTGGGAGCCGATGGCCTGTCTTACAACGTGAACGCCGATGTGGTCGCCGGAGAAATAGCGGCTGCCATCGGCGCCCATAAGGTCATTTTTCTCACGGATGTCGATGGCTTATATCGAGATTTTGCGGACAAGAGCACGCTCATCTCGCGGCTCAATCTCACCGAGGCGCGCGCGCTTCTCGCAAAGGGACTGCTCGCCGAAGGTATGCTCCCCAAGCTGCAATCCTGCGTGCAAGCGGTTTCAGAGGGGGTTTTTCGGGCTCATATACTCAACGGTACCCTCCCGCACGCGTTGCTCTTAGAGATTTTTACCAATGAGGGCGTGGGAACGATGATTATGCCGGATGAAGAAGAACGGTCGCAAAGCTCGCGACTGGCTGCCCCGCTCGATGGGCTTGCCGGCAAGTTACACGGATTGCACAGAGGGGACGGTTCCCTTTGTGCAGTTTCACAAGGACACAATCCAAAGGCTGATAAAGACTGCACAAAGGGAACCGTCCCCTCTGTGCAATGATGGCGCGGGCGTGTTTGAGAAAAAAGGAAGTTGACCATGTCATTAAGGCAACAACAGGAGCTCGAAACCGATTATCTGATGCGGTCCTACCAGCGCAAGCCGGTTGAGTTTGTGCGGGGTAAGGGGATTTTGCTCTACGACGATACCGGCGCTGAGTACCTTGACTTTCTCGCGGGAATCGGCGCGGTGAGCGTAGGACACGCAAACCCACGCGTCACCCGTGCCATCCAGGAGCAGGCGGCCAAGCTGCTGCACGTTGGCAACTATTACTATGTCGAGGGCCGCGGTGAACTCGCAAAAAAGATAAGCGCCCTTCTCAACAACGGAGCAGTGGGCGACGGTGGTGGGACAGTGGGCGACGGTGGTGGGCCGGAGCAGAGCGGGACGTCGAGGACGCCGTCCCCTACAGTGGGGACGGGGGACAGTGGCTCACTCCCGTTTTTCTGGAAGACTTTTTTCGCGAACAGTGGGGCGGAGGCTGTTGAGGGGGCCATCAAAATCGCGCGCAAATACGGGATGCGCTACCTCGAAGGTGCGGATATGGTCGTCAGCGCGCGACGCTCGTTTCACGGTCGTACACTCGCGACGCTGGCCGCGACCGGGCAGGACTCAAAGCGGGATTCGTTCAAACCCATTCCCGAAGGCTTTGTTCACGTCGAGCTCAACGACATCCAAGCTCTGCGTGCGATGCTTAACCAGGGCTTTGGCGGCCGGCCGGTCTGCGCGGTATTGCTCGAGTGCATCCAGGGCGAAGGGGGAGTGTATCCCTGCACCGAAGAGTATCTCCTCGCCGCGCGCCAACTTACTGAAGAGGCGGGCATCCTGCTCATGATAGATGAGATTCAGACCGGTTTTTATCGGACGGGGACGTATCCTTTTGCCTTTCAGCATTACGGCATCACGCCGGACGTGGTGACGCTTGCCAAGGGGCTGGGAGCCGGCGTGCCCATCGGAGCGGTTGCCGCTCGCGGAAAAGCTGCCGATATATTTGAGCCCGGCGACCATGGCTCGACGTTTGGAGGGAGCCCTCTGGCGATTGTGGCGGCAAACGCCACACTCGATGAGCTTGAGGCGACAGAGGCCGGCCAACATGTAGCCGAGGTAGGCTCCTATTTGCAAGAGCGCCTCAAAGACCTGCCCTTTGTCGCTGAGATTCGCGGACGAGGACTCATGGTGGGCCTTGAACTCAACGAGGCAATTGCCGAATCCATCGTCACAAAAGGCCTTAAAGCGGGGCTCGTGCTCAACAACATTGGCCCTCACATACTGCGCTTTTTGCCGCCGCTGGTGTGCACAAAAAAAGACGTTGATGTGTTGATTAAAAGACTGCAAACGATAATGGAGAGACTATGAAAGACGACCATCTGTCCCCCCTCGCGGGGCGCGACCTTTTGCGGCTGCTCGACTTAAGCACCGCGGAGTTTTGCCTGATTCTTGCCACCGCACAGGAGAACAAACAACGGTGGAAGGCCGCCGCCGCCGCCGAGCAACGCCAGGCACCCCTCGCGGGCCGGGCGGTCGGCATCATCTTGGAAAAGCCCTCACTGAGAACCCGCGTCTCCTTTGAGTTGGCGGTCGCCCGCCTCGGCGCGTATCCGGTTGTCATGAGCGACACCCACTCGGCTTTTTCGCGCGGTGAGTCGATTAAAGACACCACCATGGTCATGGAGCGTTTTGTGGACGCGATTGTCATCCGCAGCTTTGCGCAGTCACGGGTCGAAGAAATAGCGCGTTGGGCACAGGTGCCGGTGGTCAATGCCTTGACGGATGACTTTCATCCTTGTCAGGGGCTCGCGGATTTTCTGACCATCTACGAGCACAAAGGGCCGCTCTCCAAACTGAAGCTCGCCTAAGTGGGCGATGGCAACAACATGGCGCACACCTATCTTGAGGCGGGGGCGCTTTGCGGCATGGACGTTCATGTCGCGACGCCTTTGGCCTATCAACCCGCAGAGCATTATGTGGAGCAGTGCCGGGCGCGCGCCGAAAAAACCGGGGCAAAGCTGGTGTGTGGCACCGACCCCGAGGCCGCCTTTGAGGGTGCCGATGTGGTGGTAACCGACACCTGGGCTTCGATGGGCGCAGAAGCGGAGCACGATGAGCGGGCGCACGCCTTTGAGCCCTACCAGGTCTCCGCCGCGGCTTTTGAGCTTGCGTCGCCGGAAGCGATTTTTTTGCACTGCCTGCCGGCTCATCGAGGCGAAGAGGTCACCGACGAGGTGATGGACGCGCCCTACTCCGTCATTTATGACGAGGCGGAAAACCGCCTGCACGCTCAACAGGCACTTTTAGAACTGCTTTTGCAACGGGAGACAGGAGACACAAGATGAAGAAACGAGATGACCGCTACGAGGCGATTCGTGAAATCGTTCGCTCACGCCACATTTCCACCCAAAGTGATTTGGCGGAAAGCCTCAAGGAGTGGGGCTTTTCCTGTACGCAGGCAACCATCTCGCGCGATATCGCCAACATGGGCTTACACAAACTTTCCTCAGGTATATATATGCTTGCCGAGGATATGCGCCTTCAGCGTATGGTATCGGATTTGGTTGACTGCCTGACTGTGACCGGCAATCTTGTGGTGGTAAAGACCTCAACGGGAGCCGCCCAAGGGGTCGCCGCGGCTCTCGATGCCGCGAACCTGCCCTCCATCTTAGGCTCCATCGCCGGCGACGACACCATCTTAGTCATCGCCACCGACGAAGACCACGCCGCCGCATTTGAAGCGACGCTCAACAGGTTGCGTCTCAACTGACCGCCTTTTGTTTCATCGACATTGAAAGGGACGACATGAACACCACAACGGTAAAGAAAGCGGTTTTAGCCTACTCGGGCGGGCTCGACACCTCCATCATCATCCCCTGGCTCAAAGAAAATTACGGCTGTGAGGTCATCGCCATGGCGGCCGATGTGGGGCAGGGGGCCGATGATTTTGAGGGGCTTGAAGAAAAAGCCCTGGCGACGGGCGCGAGCAAGCTCTATATCATCGATGTCAAAGACGAGCTCGTCAATGATTTTATCTGGCCAACGCTCAAGGCGGGCGCGCGCTATGAAGGCTATTTGTTGGGCACGAGTTTTGCGCGACCTCCCATCGCAAAGGCATTGGTTGAGGTGGCCCGTAAAGAGGGCGCGGATGCGATTGCGCACGGCTGCACCGGCAAAGGAAACGACCAGGTTCGCTTTGAGCTGGCGGCCAAGGCGCTTGCCCCAGAGCTTAAAGTCATCGCGCCGTGGCGTGAGTGGGATATAAAGAGTCGGGAAGACGCGATTGATTACGCCGAGGCACGGGCGATTCCGCTCAAACTCACGCGCGAGACCAATTACTCCCGGGACCGCAATCTTTGGCATCTGTCCCATGAGGGCCTAGACATCGAAAACCCCGCTCACGAGCCGAACTACGAGGCGCTTCTCAAGTTAGGGGTTACGCCCGAGGCCGCGCCCGATGAGCCCACTTACCTGCGACTCTCCTTTGAAAAAGGCATCCCCGTGGCGCTTGATGGCGAGAAGATGGCGGGGGTCGCGCTCATCGAGAAACTCAACGCTTTAGGGGGCGCCAACGGCATCGGCGTTATCGATTTGGTGGAAAATCGCCTGGTGGGCATGAAGAGCCGCGGCATTTACGAGACACCAGGCGGTACGATTTTGTATACCGCGCATGACGCGCTGGAGACCCTATGTCTCGATAAGGAAAGCGCGCATTTTAAGCAGCTCATCGCGCAGCGCTACGCCGACATCGTTTACAACGGTCAATGGTACTCGCCTTTACGCGTGGCGCTCGACGCCTTTGTGGAGAGCACGCAGGAAACCGTATGCGGGGACGTGAATCTCAAGCTGTACAAGGGCAATGTTACCACCGCGGGGATGACGAGCCCCTATTCGCTTTACGACCTCGATTTGGCGTCATTTGGTGAGTCCGACTACAACCACGCCGACGCGACCGGCTTCATCAACCTGCTCGCCCTCCCCATCAAAATAACCGCCAAACAAAGAGCGTGGGAGTAATGAGACTGATGCGACGTGCCCTTGACAGGTCCTTAGTCGTAGGGGACGGCGTCCTCGACGTCCCGCTCTGCTCCGTCTCACTCCCATCTTCCCCCTGTGACAAAGGGACGGTACTGTTTTGTCACAAGGGGACGGTACTGTTTTGTCACAATTTCGATTGCGCTTCTGAAATGGAACGTGGTTAAATTGTGACAAAACAGTACCGTCCCTTTGTCACCCACTGCCGATGTCCCGTCGTCAACCAACAACGAAAGGCCAGGAAATGAATGCAGAAAAGAACGTGCCACTCTGGGCAGGACGATTTGAGGAGGTCACCCCCGCCGCGCTTCAGGCGTTTGGGGCCTCTTTGCCCGTTGACCAAAGGCTCTGGCGACAAGACATCGACGGGTCAAAGGCGCACGCGCGGATGCTCGCGACGCAAGGCATCATCTCCGCCGCCGACGTTGCCAACATCGAGGCGGGGCTCGATACCATAGCCGCCAGCATTGAGCGGGGCGACTTTGCCTTTGAGCTCAAAGACGAGGACATCCACATGAGCATCGAGCGGGCGCTGGCCGAGGCGATTGGCGATGGAGGTCGCCGCTTGCACACCGCCCGCAGTCGCAACGACCAGGTGGCAACCGACACGCGGCTGTACGCCAAAGAACAGGCCGAGCTACTTTTACAGCAGCTTCTCGATATGCGCGAGGCGCTCATCACCGTCGCCAAAGACAACGCTGAGGTGATACTGCCCGGCTATACGCATCTGCAAAAGGCCCAACCGGTGCTGTTCTCCCATCATATGCTCGCGTATTTTTGGATGTTCACGCGGGACTTTAAGCGGATGTGCGCGGCATGTGATGCAGCCGATGCCTCTCCGCTTGGCGCCGCCGCGCTTGCGGGAACCGGCCATCCCATCAGCCGTCAACAGACGGCCACAGAACTCGGATTTTCTGCTCGACCTCATCTACGCCTGCACGGTGACCATGATTCATCTCTCGCGGCTGTGCGAAGAGTTCATACTCTGGGCAAGCGACGAGTTTGGCTTCATCACGCTCAGCGACGCCTACTCGACGGGCTCATCCATCATGCCGCAAAAACGAAACCCCGATTTTGCCGAGCTGGTGCGTGGCAAAACCGGGCGGGTCATAGGAGATTTGGTGGGGCTGCTCACCGTTTTGAAGGGGCTTCCCCTCGCGTACAACAAAGACCTCCAGGAGGATAAGGAGGGCAGCTTTGACGCGATTGACACGCTCTCTCAAAGTCTCACGGTTGTGACGGGCATGATTGCCACGATGAAGGTCAACGCCGAGGCAATGCGTGCGGGAGCCGAGGGTGGCTTCATGGGAGCAACCGACCTCGCAGACCTTCTCGCCGCGCGTGGCGTGCCCTTTCGCGAGGCACACGAGCTGGTGGGTAAACTCGTGCTCAAGGCCGAAAAGACCGGCCGGCAACTCGAGCAATTCAGCTTAGAAGAGCTACAGGAGGTATCGCCCGTCTTTGACGAGAGCGCGCTTGAGACACTCAACCCCCAAACCGTCATCGCCCGCAAAACCAGCGAAGGCGGCACCGCCCCAGAACAACTCGCCCACCAACTAACTCAGGCCGAGCAGCTCCTGGCAGATGACAGCTCGGTATTTTTGGCTTAAGGTCTGTTCGGGCGTACGGTGGGGCTAGCAGGGCTAATGCCGCTGTGCGAACGGGCGGAGCTTAAGCAAAACTGGCCGAAAGATGATATGCAATGGGTTTTTAGAAAGTACGAACATAATGATGGCTCCTATGCAGAGCTTGTTGCCACTAAAGTAGTTGAAGAGAACAGTCTGTATGGAGGGCTGAAAAACAAAACCTCTGACGCTGCTACTAAGGAACCATACGGAGCCCCACGTCAGAGGAATTACTTGTAGAATTATTGTACACCTTTAGCAGGAGTCCAAAAGCAGAACTCAGTGATGATTTGGTAACAAATGTTTGTGATGCTGGAGTAGACACGGAACCGTCCCCTCGTCTACCACGGAAAGGTCGTCATCCTCCGGCGGCCTTTCCACCTGGTGACATCGTCCACCTGCCTTGCAATCTCTTGCGCAATCAGTCTCTCAGGCAGGTGATGGGGACAACGTAGATGCCGTCTTTGCGAATGTGTGCCAGGCCACCTCCCGATATGACGAGCAGCGCCTTTGGGGCAGGAATGCCCTGCTTCTTCATCTTTTTAGCAAAGTTCAGCAAGGTTGAGGCGGCGTGGTCGGCGGATTGGTCGGAGAGCTTAATCTCGATGGCGATATAATCCCCCTCTTTGCTTTCCAGTATGGCATCGACTTCAAGACCGCTGTTATCGTGGTAGTGAAAGAGCTGAGCGGAAAGGCAATTGGCATAGATTTTGAGGTCGCGCAGACACAGCCCTTCAAAGACCGACCCGAAAGTCGCAGGGTCGTTCACAAGGGTTTTTGGGGACATCCCCAAAGCCGCTATGGTAAGTGATGGGTCGACAAGAAAGCGCTTGGGGCTGGTGCGCATACGTGCCTTCGCGCGCCTGTTCGGCGCCCATCCGGCAATCTCTTCAAGTACGAATATCCTTTTTAAGGCAGTCAGGTACGCTGCCACCGTTGGTGCCGAGATGCTGCCTATGCCCTGTGAGACATCCCATTTGAGTGTTGTATTGCTCACAAGTGTTGCGTTGTTGCGGGCTAAAGCCATGACCAGGGCTTCGACTTTTCTGGGGTCGCGTCTGATGTTGTCAGGAGTTAAGATGTCACTGGAGTAAAGGCTTTTCAGATACTGTTCGGGCAGCCTCAGCGCGGGTTTTGAGGAAAGCTCGATACTTTCCGGCCATCCGCCTCTCGCTGCGATGAAGGCAAGCTGTTCGCCGGAATAAGGATAGAGCCTGTCTTTGATAGGCTTACTTTGGATGATTAACGCTAATGAGACATCGCCCGTAGACTCGCCGCTTTCAAAAAGCGACATCGGCCACATGGAGAGTCTGCTGATGCGTCCCGTTCCACTGTGCAAGGGAGCTTTTTTCCCTGGGCTTGCAGACCCTGCAAGAAGATAGCGTCCTTTGCCTTTGCCTCTGTCGACCTCAAACCGTATGGCATCCCAAATTCCCGGTGCTTCCTGCCACTCATCTATCAGGCGCGGTTGCGCGCCAACCAACAGGCTTGCGGGATTTGTCAGCGCTATCTGTCTGTTTGCGTAGTTTCTGCTGGGGTCCATCAAAAAGAACACGCTTTCTGCGTGATTGAGCGCCG
>JAISFJ010000203.1 GCA_031263665.1 Coriobacteriales bacterium | reverse complement strand
TGAATTGCGTCCTGGAGTAGCGTACAAACGGTATAATTCTTATAAGGAGACTTCTGGAAACCGCTTGTATAGCAGATTCCGAGTCAGTTTGCTCCAGGTCTGTTCGGGCAAGCGGTGGGACTAGCAGGGCTTATGCCGCCGCTTGCACGGGCAGAGATGGAGCAAACTGGCCAAAAGATGGTGTGCAATGGGGTTTTTAGAAGTGCCCTGGGGTAAAATATGGAGGGCTTCCCTGGAGAAGGTAGGGGCTATGGTAGACATGACAAAGGACAAGAGGACAGGTATGGAAACAGACAGCACGAGGCGCTCTTATTATCTTACGACGCCCATTTATTACGTTAATGCCGCTCCGCATCTTGGTAACGCGTACGCGACCATCGTGTCTGACGCGCTCGCGCGCTTTGAGCGGATGGACGGGTGCGACACCTGGTTTCTTACGGGGCTCGATGAGCATGGCCAAAAGGTCGCCCAGACGGCCGAGGCCGAAGGCGTCACCCCACAGGCATGGGTGGACAGTATCGCGCCGAAGTTCATCGAAGCGTGGCAGGCGCTCAACATCTCCAATGACGATTTTATTCGCACTACCGAAGAGCGCCATATCCGGGGAGTCCAGCGTTTCTTTGAGCAGATGCGTACGAGTGGCTATGTCTATCAGGACACATATGAGGGCCTGTATTGCGTGCCCGAAGAGACCTTCTTTACCGATGAGCAGCTTGCGGATTTTGCCGAGACGGCCACCGCCGAGGGCAAACCTTACACCACCGAGGACGGCACCAGGCTCTGCCCGGATTGCGGGCGACCTCTGAGTTTTATTCAGGAAGAGAATCTGTTCTTTCGCCTTTCGGCCTTTCAGGACCGTTTGCTTGCCTATTACGAGGAAAACCCCGATTTCATCTGCCCGCCCATTCGCAAAAACGAGGTCGTGAGCTTTGTGAAAAGCGGGCTTAAAGACCTTTCAATTTCGCGTACGACCTTCGACTGGGGCGTGCCGATACCCTTTGCGCCCGGTCACGTGAGCTACGTGTGGGTCGATGCGCTCATCAACTACATCACGGCGGTCGGCTACGGCTCCGATGACCCCGCAAAGCAGGCGGAGTTCGCAAAGCGCTGGCCCTGTCAGGTTCACTTTGTCGGCAAGGACATCATCCGTTTTCACTGCGTCATATGGCCGGCGATGCTCATGGCGCTCGACATCGAGCCGCCGCGCAAGGTGTTCGCGCACGGCTTTTTGCTCACCAAGGGTGAGAAGATGAGCAAGTCGAAGGGCAACGCCATCTCGCCACTCGAGCTCGCGAAAATATTCAGCGTAGACGGCTATCGCTATTACTTTCTCACCGACGTGCAGCTTGGCGCGGACGCTTCCATTTCGCTCGAGCGCATGGTGCAGGTCTACAACGCCGATTTGGCAAATAGCTGGGGCAATCTTTGTTCACGTGCGCTTAATATGACCGTAAAGTATCGCGACGGACGCGTTCCCGAGCTATGGGCAAAAACCACGGAGCGGCTCACTCAGGAAATGGGCAATCCGTTGGCCGAGCTCACCGAGGGCCTGTACGAGCGCTACGCCGCCGCAATGAACGCCATCGATTACTCCAAGGCGCTGGCCTTGAGTATGGAGCTTTGCGACCGCGCGAATCTTTATGTTGAGGAAAGCGCCCCGTGGAAGCTCGCGAAGGAGGAGGCGGCCGAAGCGGCCGAAGCGAGCGCTCAGGGTATCTCTTTGGATGAGGCGACCGCTCCCACAACAGCCGACCGGCTTTCTTTTGTGCTCTACAACATCCTCGAGGCCATCCGTATTATGGCGCTCCTGTTTGCCCCCGTGATGCCAAGCACTTCCACGGAGGTATTCCGGCGTCTTGGCCTGGGAGATGTGTTTGAAGCCGACGAGCTCAAAGACGCTCTCCGGTGGGGTGCCCTTCCCGCGAACAATGAGGTCATCGTCGGCGACCCGCTGTTTCCCCGGCTCAAGGAGGAAGAGCTGTAATGCGTACCACACAGGCGGCGAACAGTGACGTTGCCAATCAAAATGGCGAATCCAAGGTGTATTGGGACAGCTTGTTTCGTGATGCTAAGGGCCGTGAGGTACCAGGTCCTGCGCTCGCGTCTCCTATCGCGGATACGCATGCCCATCTCGACATGCTCCATCACCCCGCGCTGGCACTGGCGCGCGCGGCGGCTCATGGTGTTGACTTTGTGGTCACGGTGGTCGACCCCACGGAGGACCCCGCCTACACCTATAAAAATATTGGGGAGTGGGAGCGGAAGGCCTTAGACCTTCTCGACGATTGGAACAAGCATGTGCCGGTTTGCCGTACGCGCATCATAACGGGCTGCCATCCACATAACGCGAGCAAATTTACCTGGGAGATTGAGCAGATTCTCATCAAGTGTGCGAGCAGGCCCATCACCTCGGCGATAGGGGAAATCGGCCTCGATTATCACTACGATATGAGCTCTCGTGAGGTGCAGCGGGAAGTATTTAAGCGTCAACTCGCACTTGCCAATAAGATGATGCTGCCGGTTTCTCTCCACCTCCGCGAGGCGCACGAGGACGGGCTGCGCATCCTCAAAGAAGAGGGGATGCCTGCCGCCGGTACGCTGTTGCACTGCTTTCTCCTTGACTTTGAGGCCCTCGAGCCCTTTCTTGCGCTTGGTTGTCACGTTGCCTTTGGAGGGGCGCTGACGTTTAAGAAGAGCGATGATGTGCGTGAGGCTGCGCGACAGACGCCGATTGAGCGCATTGTCACGGAGACGGACTCGCCTTTTATGGCTCCCGAACCGCTCCGTGGGACGGTCTGCGGCCCGGAAAATACCGTGTTTGTCGCGGCTCGTCTCGTGGAGACCTTAGAACTTGAGGGGCGCGAGGCCGTTAAGCTGCTCACGCGTGTCTTTGAAAATGCTCGCAACTTCTTTGACCGAGACACGAGTGCCTGGCAAGACAACGCAAAGGCGGTCACGAGTTTGCTCGCGCGGGCAACCGGAGTGGTTGATAAAGCGGCGTTGGGTCGCGAGGCGGGCACGGCGTCTGACCGTGAGGCAGGCAGGGTATTGGGTTGCGAGGCGGGCACGGCGTTGGGCCAGGAAAATGACATGATGGCAGACGCCTCGAAGTCGCCGTAATCGCTGTAGCAAACCTCATTACAAACGTCGTCGCAATCATAGGAGAGCACATGGCAAACAAAAAATCAACAAAAAAGGGCAGTAAGCCTGACATCCTTTTTATCTCCGGCTCACCGCGCAATCGCTCCTGCGTAGCGCTTATCGACCTTCTCGAACGAGGCGCGCGAAGTTCGGGAGCAAAGACACAACGCTTCCTGCTTTCAAAAAAGCATATAAGCCCCTGCGTTGGCTGCGGCGGTTGCAGCGAAACCGGTAACTGTGTGCTTGCGGGCAAGACACGCGACGGGCATTTTATTGACGATTACCTCGAACTCAAAGCCGTTATCGAGCGCGTTGATGCCGTTGCCATTGTCTCACCCCTGTATTTTGCGGGGCCGCCCGCCCAGCTCAAAGCGCTCTATGACCGGATGCAGCCCTACTGGGCGCAACGTTATCTGCTTGGCCACACTATATCCGAAAAACGTCCGGCTCAGCTTTTTGTTGTCGGTGGCGGCGGGGATGCCCATGGCCACGCGCCGCTCGTTGGCTCGACAAAAAGCGCGATGGCGGTTGCGGGCTTTAACCTGGAAAAGGTGAATAACTTTATCGGCTTTTCCGCACCCTCTGAGGTACCGCTCTTTCCGGCTGAGGAAGAACTCGAGAAGTTCAGCCACGCCCAGCTTGCCCAGATTAAACGCAGGATAGCCCACCAGGAGGGCCTTGTGCAGCGCGCGCTCGACTCCGGCAGTGCCTTTGCTCGCTTTGTCGTGAAAAAGAAACAGGCAAATGAGCTTGCCGAGCAGCTTGCCGCCGTGGAGGCCGAGCTTGAGGCTTTAAGAAAGGTGGGGGATGTCGCGAAGTCTGAGACGCCTTTGACGCCTGCGGGTGGCGCGCGTCTCGATATGGTTCGCGACCGCAAAGGCGAGCTCCAGGCGGAGATAGACCTCGACTACCGCGACCTGATTTCTCGAACGCCCCGCGAAGTCGATAAGGCATCTGGGGCCGAGCTCGAAGATGCGGCCACGACTGAGCTTGAGGATGCGACCGCGGTCGATGAGGCGTTGGAGGCCGATGCTGAGACCGAAGCCGAACTCGAGACCGATGCTGCAATCACGGTTGACGAAGCGTCGGAGACTGAGGCCGAACTTGCGTCTGAAGCCACGGTTGACGAGACGCCAAAGGCCAGCGCTGAGACCGAGACTTCGTGACTCTCCACTCTCCACTTGCTACCCCCAAGGCCACCCTCGATAAACTCGCAAAGTGGGGGCTGAGTACCCGCAAGTCACTCGGACAGCACTTCCTTATCGACGATGGAGTGGTCGGTCGCATCCTGCGTCTTTCGGCCCTGAAAGCAGACGATGTGGTCTTAGAAGTGGGGCCTGGCATCGGAACCCTCACAGAAGCCCTGTTGAACACGGGCGCAACGGTGATTGCCATCGAAAAAGACCCTCAGCTTTTGCGCCCTCTGGCAGATATTGCCGCTCACTGTCCTGAGCGTGTTACATTTATCCATGGCGACGCACTCGACCTTTTCTCGGATGCGACCAATCCTTCGCACTCTGCCGTTCTCTCCGTGACTGCTCTCGTTGCCAATTTGCCCTACGCGGTCGCGGCAACGGTTGTGCTCGACTGTTTTCAGCACCTGCCGTCCTTGGCAAGCGCGACTGTTATGGTTCAAAAAGAAGTCGCTCAGCGCATGGCCGCGCAGCCGGGTTCCAAAGATTACGGCGCCTACACCGTTAAGCTGCGGCTTCTCGCGCGGCCGAGTGCGGATTTTATGGTCAGCAAGACGAGCTTTCTGCCGCCGCCACGGGTTGACTCCACGGTTATTCGACTTGAGCGGCGCGCCGAGGCAGAGCGCCCAGACGCTGCCTGTCTTAACGCCAGCTTCATGCTCGCCGAAGCCGCTTTTGCCGAGCGCCGCAAGACCATTCGCAACTCCATGCGCTCGTCTTTTGCTTCTCGCGGCCTTGACCCGGCGACGGTAGATGAACTGCTCAAAACCGCCGACATCCCCCCCACAATACGCGGAGAAACCCTCTCATACGAGCAGTATCACGAGATGGGCGCCGCTCTTCTTGCCTTAACGTGACAGCGGGGCCGGGGAGTGGGACAGAGGGGTCGGGCTACTGCCTCCCCCATTGTCATGGCTCCACCACGTCTGTAGGGGACGGCGTCCTCGACGTCCCGCCTCTGCCCCACACGCTCGCGTCAAAAGTGCGTCGTCCGCAGGAGTTTACTCTGAGTGCAGTCACTCACTGTCCCCGTCTGTCCCACTTGCTGCCCCACGGTAACGATGTTACTGGAAGGTTTACCGATAGGTAATTTCGTTAACAAAAAGGGAAAACCGTTCACAATCATTACCGGCGATACAAAAATGACAGTAGGTCTTTCCTCGAGAAGCCACACGTTGTACATTGACGGCAGCGGCAATCACGGTGACTATCAGTAACCGGTTGCAAAAATTCGTTTCCGTCCGGACTAGGAGGGATTTATGCCCCGAATCAAAGACTACATCGACAGCACCCCCTTCACCAAAGAGGAACTCCTGAAAATCGTTGACCTTTCCCGTGCC
>JAISFJ010000196.1 GCA_031263665.1 Coriobacteriales bacterium | reverse complement strand
CACACTCCCTCCCTGCTAATATATGTGTTGTTGCAGTTCTAAAATTTGGTTGTGCTAAGTGCTCCCGATTGGTGGGGGTGGGCGGTGAGGGACAGGGTGAGGATGTTGTGGGGAGGGGTGTAGGTGTATTCTACTGAATCCATCATGTTGAGCACCATGTGTATGCCGAGTCCGCCTATGTCGCGCTCTAAGGCGTCGAGGGTCAGGTCGGGGGTGGGGTGCTCAAGGGGGTTGAACGGGATGCCGCTGTCCTTAAAGCTCAGGCTTGCGATTTGTGTATCAGAGTCGAAGGACAGCGCAATCGTGACATCGCCCTTTGATTGGCCGGCTTCTTCGGCATACGCATAGTGAGCGATGTTGACGAAGATTTCTTCCGCTACAACGGCAACCTTTTTTACCTGGCTGTCCGAAAAGCCATAGCTCTCAAACGCGGTCTCGATAAAGGCGAGGACCTCGGGGAGCTTTTTGTCGTCTGAGTCAACTCGGATTTCAGCCGTTTCAATCGTGTTTGCGGCGTCGCCTGATTCGTCTTTGTTGCTGCTTGCCGCCCCGGCGCTGCTTGCCACGTTCGTGCTGCCCGCAAACCGTTTGAGTTCCAAAGCGAGCATGGTGATGTCATCGGCCTGCTCGGCTCCTGCCGCAAACGCGTCTATGCCTTGTTTGACGCGCGCGAGCAGCTCGGACATGGAGGTAGCCCGAGGAGGGACACCGAGTACGTGGAGCAGGCGCTGTTCTGAGAAGAGTTCCAGGGTCGGAGAGGCTGCTTCGGTGACGCCGTCGGTGTAGAGAAACAACCTGTCACCAACGGTGAGCGTCGTGTGCTTTTCTTCAAACGTAAAGCCCGGAAGCGCGCCCAACACAAAGCCGGGGTCCATCTCCAGCTTCTCAAAATTTTTGCCCAAACGCGACACTAACGTTGGCGTGTGCCCCGCGTTCACATAGGAAAACGCGCCGTCTTTCAGGTCGAGATAGCCCATGAACGCCGTGACAAACATGTTGGCGTCGTTGTTTTCGGCGAGCAGGTCGTTAACAACGCCAAAAACCTCGGCTGGGCTAAGCCCCATCTGGGCATTGCTCTTTATGAGAGTCCTTGCCACGACCATGAACAGCGCCGCCGGAATACCCTTGTCAGAAACGTCCGCCATCACCACCGCGAGTCGCTCGCCATCCTGCGAGCCGTCTATGAAGAAGAAGTCGTAGAAGTCGCCGCCTATCTCTTTTGCGGTGTCCATCGTCGCGAAAATGTCGAATTCATCGCTGTCGGGAAAGGCCGGGAAGGTGTTTGGCAGCATGGAGGCCTGAATGTGCGCGGCCACGTTGAGCTCCGTGCTGATGCGCTCCTTTTCTGCCGTCGCCTGGCTCAGCTCGGCTATGTAGTCCTTCAGTTGCCTCGTCATGCGCTCAAAGCTGTGGCTTAAAGCCTCTATCTCATCGCCCGTGTTGATGTTGGAATGATAATCAAAAGCGCCGGTCGCCACCTCTTCCACATCCTCGCTGAGCTTTGTTATGGGATGAGTTATCCTCCTGGAAATATAGCGCGAAGTGACCATGGAGATAACCACGAGCAGCGCGGCAATAATTACGAGAATGATGTTCGCGAAGGTCAGGCGGCCGCTCGCGGACAGTGCAGCTTCATCGGTCATGGTCAATATGTCGGAGTGGAGATGAGCCGAGGGCGCGGTTATGTCGGCCTTAGGAATCATTATCACGAGCTGCCATCCCGTCGCCTCGACAGGACCCCACACCGCGAAAAACTCCTGAGCGTTGTCGGCCGTCTGTGCGTTGTCGGCCGTCGCCGCTCCACTGCCGTCGGCCGCTCCATCGCCACCAGCCGCCACACTGTCGCCGCCGGCCGAGCCGCCTACCCTCGTCTCTCCCGAATCGGACGGGGTGTTCTTCATCCGCTCAACCATGCTTTGCGCCTCAGTACCTAAGAAAAATTCCAGGTCGTCCTCGTTTTCCTCATTGAGGCCGGGTGCGGAGATTATCTTGGCGCCATTCAAAAGCACGGCATATCCGTTGGAGCCCGCGTTTATCTCCGTAACGATATTTTCAAGGTCGGAGATGTTGATGTCGGCGCCAGCCACACCGGCAAACTCACCATGAGGTCCTTTGACCGGCATCGACATCGTAATGTTGAGCCCGCGGTCAAACGAGTCCCGGTACGTGTCTGAGATAGAGAGCCCGTCGTTTTCTTTTGCCCCGAGATACCAGTCCCTCTCCCTGAGGTCTATGGTGTCGACGGATTTCTTCTGCTCCGCGAAGGAATCGTAGCCTATGTTGATGCCGTTGCTCGTTGTGATATACAGCGATGAGATGTTTGGCTCATCAGACATCAGCGCCTTGCCCACGTGCTCGATGTTGCCGAGCAAATAGGTTTCATCCAACACCCCCGCCTCTTCAAGGTCTTGGGCGTCAAAGCGCGAACTCGCAACCATCCCAGGTGAAAGCGCCCATTGGAGCGCGAGCGTGTTGGCGGGAACCTTTCGCAGGTGGTCAAACGGCACCTCAGGATAATCCTCGGGGTTCGCGTAAAGCTCATCGATGTAGCTCGCGAGCGTTTTGAGGTCACCGGCCAGGCTCTCAAGCGACTCGTTGATGATGCCCGCCTTCGCCTGCGCCAGCGTCTCCGTGTCGGAAAGCACCGTGTTCGTAAGAGCTTCGTCGCTGCTTTGCGCCGCCGTCTCGCCTATGCTGAGGTTGCTTTGTTCCGTCACGCCGAGAATGTTTTGAAACATCAGTTCGACCACAAGGATAACAACGAGCATCCCACATGCCGATACGATGAGGAAGGCCCTGAGCAGCTTTTTAGATATGGAGCCTTTCCGGGCCCCATACAGGCGGTCGAACAAGCTGCCCAACAGGCCGGACGACTCTGGTTTTCCTGCTTCAGACATGACTCTCGCTTTCCGGTTAGGAAAGTTCTTTACCCTTCTCGCGTTGCCACTATTGTACCTCTTGTACCTCTACCTCTTGTTCCACGAGCCAGTTACCGAGCCCCCGCAGCGTAACGGCAAAATCAAACAGCACCGCCAAGGGCTCGATGGTAACGCTCAGCCCTTCGTCAAAGTCAAGCGTTCGAAGCTCGTTTCTGGCTATGCGAAATCCCTTGGCCTCCGCGACCATATGAAGCGCCGCCTCATTTGCGATGTCTGCGCCGAAAACATCTGTGCCCACACAATATCCCGCAAGCCGGTAGACCTCCGAAAGCGCATAGCCAAAACCCGCTTTTTGCATGGTGTGAAAAGCTCCGCAAAAAATCGCCATGCTTGGGCTCATGAACTTGGGGGCGTCCCGCGCGACGATGAGCTCTCGGCCATAGCACACCTTGCCTTGGGCTAAGGCGCCCGTCAGCACAGGATGCTTCTCGAGATAACGGGCAAAACTCGACGAAGGCGGAACAAAGCCTGGGTCGTCCAGCGACACCCAAAATGACGCGACGATGCGCCCGCCACTCAGCCCCTCGCCGTCCTTTCTGTCGCCCAATTCTCGCAGCACAAAAATTATGGAGTGGCTCTCATCTATGCAGCGTTTGAGGGCTTCTGCGTCCATCACCTTAAAAAATCCGCCTCGGTGAGCAAAGCCCGTCGCGTCATCGCTCAGCAGCAGCTTTTCAAAGTGCGCCATGTTGAGCTTCACGCTGAGATTGAGCCGCGCGAGTTCGGCCACGTCATCTCGACCAGCGACATCGAGCAAAAACGCGCCGCCCTCGTGTGAGAACACAACCGACTCCCCAAATTCTCTGAGCCCCAAGCTCCCCGAGCGTTTTTCAGACATGGTATCCACCGATTCTTTCGCCGTCAATCGCGCACTATCATCATGAGGTTGTTGACCCCAAAGGTCGAGCGATAGTCAACCACCTCGGCCATCTTCAGTATCATCATAATGCCCGTCAGTTCCAGCGGCACGTCTTGTTCGGGCAGCGCGTCTGAGGCCGTGTGCCCGTCATGTTTGAAAACTGAAATCGTCTCCCCGGCATCGTAGCTGTCGATGAGTTTGGTCTGGAGAGGAATCTTACTCAGGCGCTCCGCGTACTCTATGGGGTTAAAACGCGCACCCCCGTTGCGGATGCGCATGATGACTTCTTCGCCCAGCACCAGGATACGGACGTTCATCGTGTGGCTTTTCATGCCCGCGAGACTGTTTTCTCCGATGGCGACCAGCATTTCTTCCAAGGCCAGTTGTATGCCCATGGTAAGGCGGGGGCTGAGGGCCTTGCGCTCGCAAAACGCTTCTACGGAAACGACCGCCGACGCGATGCTTTCCTTGTCGTTGCACACGGTAAGCGAAACGCTCTCACCGCCCTTTTCGACGTGCCTGTCGGCCAAAAACACGGGGGAAAGGTGCCGGTTTTTTCTTCGGCACGCAAAGCTGTAAAGCAGCACCATGACGGTGGTCACCAGCTCGGCGATGGGAAAGGCCGCCCATATCCCCACCAGGCCGAGCGGCGCGGTGAGAATTCCCATGAAGATAAGGGGGCCCGCGAGTTCACGGAGAAGCACTATCGCGTTGCTCGCGACCATCCGGTCCTGCGACTGATACACCGTTATCATCACGTAGTTAAAGAGCAGCAGCGGCAAACCCAAAGCAAACACACGTATTGCCGTGGAGAACACCGAGAGCTCCTCTGTGGTATGCGCGCCAAACATCATGGCAACCTCGGGCGCGAACAGCTCGAGGAGTAACATGAGCGCAACTATCGCGGGAGCGCCCCACAGAAAGCTCAACCTGAGCACCTTGATGGTGTTGAGCGAATCCTTCTCCGCAAAAAATACGCTCAGAAACGCCATCGCGGCACCCGAGACGCCGGCGGCGAACACGAGCGCGACCATCACCATGCTGTAGACGATGACGTAGGCACCGAGCGCCACAGCGCCAAAGGCCGCAACCGCCACGTTGTTTATCACAACGGTACGTATCACGATACAGATGTCCTCAAGCGCGTTGGGGCTGCCGGTGCTCACAATGGCGCGCGTCAGCCTGAACGCGTTTTGCCGGCCGCCGCGAAACGGTGACACAAAGCGGAAATTCAGGCTGCGCCGCATCAGCATCAGCGCTCCCAGAATTGAGATGATTCCATACGACAAACAGGTCGCAACCGCGACAGATTCTATGCCCCAGCCAAAACCCGCCAAAAACAGCAGGTCGAGCGTCACGGAAAGCACGCCCATCCCCACAAACAGCAGTGCCGCCTTTGTCGTCTGTCCATCCAATCTGAGCATATTGAAGGCTGGGTATATTCCGATGATGAACACGCCGCCCAGACAAAGCGCGGTCAGATAGCCTCGCGTGGGCTCAATTAAATCGGAGGGAGCGCCCATCAGGGCAAGAAGTGGGCCGATGGATGGCAGCAACACGACAGTGAGCAGCACGCCTAAGACTATGGTGAGCACGTATACGAGGCTGAACGCGCGTTGACATTCCTCGTGACGCTGCCAACCAATGAGACGGGCGCAGACCTGCGCGCCCCCAACCCCTATCATCGCGCCAACGGTCGCGAACAGATAGTAGAAGGGCAATGCGAGTGAGAGCACGGGAAGCGCGGCCGCCCCGAGAAAGATTCCAACGATTGCCGAGCTCCCGACGATGCTTATTGAGCTTCCGACGATGCCCACGGCAGACGCTGCCAGGTACCGCGCGAAAACGTCACGTAAAAACAGGTCGCCTCCGACTTTTTGCGCAACGTGGTTATCCTTCGTCATGAGGTCCTCGCGCGGTGGGGATGGTGGGCGCGGCGGATGCGGTGGGCGCGAGCTTTCCGGACGTGGGCGCGCTGGGAACGAGGGGCGCGGCGAAAGCGCCGGATGCGCCGGGCACGCTGAGCACGACGCCCTTGATGGTGCGTTTTCGTCTCCGGGGGTCCAGCCGCTTTTGGACAATCCTCAACAGCAGCACCAGCAACGCGGAGAGTATAAAATACACGGCAGCCGTCGAGAGCAGGGGGAAAAACGCGTCAAACGTCCTGCTTCTTATGATGTCGCTTGCCCGCGTGAGGTCATCGACCGCGATATAGCCGACTATCGCCGTGGCCTTGAGAAGTTTTATCACCTGGCCCACGTAAACCGCCAGCACGCTCCTTGCGGCCTGCGGAAACACGATGAGCGCAAAGACGGAGCGGCCTTCAAAACCGAGCGCCTGTGCCGCCTCCACCTGCCCAGCCTCAACCGAATTAACCCCTACCTTGAGGGTCTGCGCAACGCCCACGGCGAACAGCACCGAAAACGCGATGGTCACAACCCAAACGCTGGGAATCGCAAGCGACCGGAATATGATGTAGGCGGATACCAGTAAGATGACCACCTCCGGAAGCCCATCCATGACGCGGGAGAGCACCGCCACAAAAACGCGCGCTATTCTCAACCGCGACCTTGCCATGAAGTAGAGCGCAAAGCCCAGCGCCGTGCCGAACAGCACCGAAAGCGCGGTTATCTGGAGCGTGACCGCAAGCCCATCGACTATCAGGCGCCAGCGGTCCTCAGTAACAAAGGTGCTGGTAAATCCCGTAACAAGCCCCTGCCACAGCCCCGAACTTCCCGTAGGCTCGCTGTAAAGGGCGCAGACCGTGTTGCCGTAGTAGATGGGGTCAGAAAACAGCACCGCCTCGGCGCGCTCGTCCGTGTAGGCGATTCCCGCGGAGGCGAAGTCGTATTTGCCCGAGGATATGGCAGGGATGATACCGCCGAAGGTCATGCCGCTGATTTCGAGTTGGTAGCCCAGCCGTTTGGCAATTATGCTCACGAGCTCGATGTCGTATCCCGTGTAGCCATCCGTATCCCGATACGAGAACGGTAGTTTGGCGTCGTCGGTCGCCATGCGCAGCGGGCCCTTTGTGCCGTCGAGCACTATCTCATCCATGACCTTGCCCTCGTCGGGGCCATCCATCCATTTCACGCGTAGCGCCTCGATGGTGCCGTCGTCCCAAAGCTGGGCAATCTGTTCGTTAAATTCCTCGGGAAGCCCCGTTGTGCCTTGGGGAAAAATCATGCCGTAGTGCTCGATTGAAAACGGTTCCTCCAGATAGCTCAGCCCCGGCACGGTTTTTTGCATTTCTTTTACGGAGACCTCGTTTTGCAAAAAGCAGTCGATTTTCCCGCTCTGCAACGCCGCTATTATGTCGCTTGAGGTGTTGAGATAGACGCGCTCTGCCTCGGGAAAACGCTCCTTGACCATCGCGTCGAATATCGTTCCCTCTATCATGCCCACGCGCGCGTGCGCCATGTCCTCGATAGAGCTTATCTGAGTTTTGCCCGAGGCGGTGGCGGTTGCGGAAGCTGAGGTGGCGGCGGCGGCCGAGGCGGCGGCGGTTGCGGGAGCTGAGGTGGCGGCGGTGTCCGGGGCGCTTTCGGTCGACGTGCTTGTTGAGGGGTCGCTTTTCTCCGCCGCGAAACCTGCCAGTGGAGGTGCCAGCGCGAGAAGCGCCACGAGCACCACAAGCGTCGCGATGAAAACGATGCGCCTTAAGACTTTCCCTCTCATCCGACGTATCAGAGCTCCACCGTTATCAGGTTTTTGCCATCGGTGTATTCCTCTGATACCTTGGAGGCGATGTTGCTCACTATATCCACCGCGAGACTATCGCCTGAGTCTATCGAAACCGCCGCCTCTGATGAAAACGCGAACAGCAGCGTAAGGCGCTCGCCGCGTTCTTCTTTCTTTAAGGTGAACAGGATATCGGCCGAAGGCAGCACGGGCAAAAGCAGGTTGACGAGCATCTCTTCGCATATGAGCTGAATCTGATTGACCGTCTGCGGCGAAAGGTAGTTTTTCATCACAAACTGCTCGATGCCGCCATTCATCTCGTAAAGGTCAAAGCTGTGCGAGGTGATGTGGTATTCAAAGCTCGTAACACGCTGGATAAAGTCGCGCGTCTTTTCTCGAGCGGGGTTTTCGAATATCTGCTCGGGGCTACCGTCCTCGTAGATGCCCTTCTCGTCCATATATAGTACGCGCGTAGACACGCCGCGGGCAAATTCCATCTCGTGCGTGACTACCATCATGGTGAGGCCGTCTTTGGCGAGGCGACGGATGACGCTCAGTACCTCGCTCACACGGGTTGGGTCGAGCGCGCTGGTCGGCTCATCAAAAAGCACTATCTCCGGCTCCATTGCCAGCGTCCGCGCAATCGCCACACGCTGCTGCTGTCCTCCCGAAAGTTCGGAGGGGAACTCCAGGGCCTTGTCCGCAACGCCAACCATATCCAGAAGTGCCATGCCCTTATCGTATGCCTGCTGCCTGCTTACGCCCTTGAGCTTAACCGGGGCAAGCATCATGTTTTCGATAATCATGAGGTGGTTAAACAGATTAAAATTCTGAAAGACCATGCCCATCTTCTGCCTGAGCGCCGGCACATCCGCGTGGGGCGCCGTGATGTTTTTGCCGTCGATGTATATCTCGCCAGACGTAGGCGGGTCGAGCAGATTGATACAGCGCAAAAGCGTACTCTTCCCCGTGCCGGAAGGCCCAATCACCGAAATGACCTCACCATCGGTTATGGAGAGGTTGATGTCCTCAAACACCACAAGGTCGCCGTATGCCTTTGTAAGCTCGCGTATCTCTATCATAGCCCCACCACAACTCCACCTCAGCGCTTAATCCCGTACCCGCATTGTATCACGATTCTCCCCCCGTCCCCATCGACCCACAACAGACGTTAGCGGTCGCAGGGATTCAGCTGGACTCAGCTGGGGAAGTTAGTTGGCGCGGGTGGGTGGTTAGGGACTATTCGGCTACAATAGATGGTGAGTTGAATTGTTGCGGGGTAGAAGCGGAGATGAGGCGGGTAACAGGATGGTGCGGGAATCGAAGAGTAACAGGCAGAAGCGGGCCCTGGAGGTGGCGCGGCGCATGAATGAGCGCTATCCGCAGGCGGAATGTGCGCTGAACTTTCATGACCCCTTCACGCTCACCATCGCCGTGCTGCTCTCGGCACAGACGACCGACGTTGCCGTCAATAAGGTGACGCCCGAGTTGTTTTCCCGTTGGCCCGACCCACCGGCCATGGCCCAGGCGCGGCCCCAGGACATCGAGAAGGTCATCCGCGCAATCGGCTTTTACCACGTCAAGGCGAAAAACTGTGTCGCCTGCGCCCAGATGTTACTTGCGGATTATGGCGGCGAGGTACCGCGCACCATGGACGAGCTCAGACGTCTGCCCGGGGTCGGCCGCAAGACGGCCAACATCGTACTCAACAACGCCTTTGGCATCGTGGAGGGCATCGCGGTTGACACCCACGTCTTTCGCATCGCTCACAAACTGCGCTTCTCACCCGCGTCCTCAGATTCGCCGGATAAGACAGAACGCGACCTGCTTATGCTCTACCCCCGCGAGCTGTGGGGCCCTATCAACCACCAGTGGGTGCTCTTTGGCCGCGAAGTCTGCATCGCCCGTCGCCCTCGCTGTTCCGAATGCCCTTTAAGCGACCTTTGCCCCAGCAGTGCGCTTTAGTCCGCCGCTACGTTACAATAGAGCACGCACCAAAACGCGTCAGGCTCGCCAACACACCAATAAACAGGAAAGGGAGTGTGAATGTCAGCGCACATCCTCATCGTCGAGGACGACGAGAACATCGCCCATATGATTGAAGCCACGTTGACCATCGGAGGCTACACGAGCAACGTTTGCGGCGATGGCGCGAGCGCCTTAACCGAGATACTGAGCGGGAGCTACGACCTCGTTCTTCTCGACATCATGCTTCCCAAACTCGACGGTTTTCAGGTATTTGAGGCCAAGGGCGACAATGCGACGCCCGTCATCTTTCTTACCGCGATGGGCGATGTGCCGAACAAAGTCAAGGGGCTGCGGATGGGTGCGGAAGACTACATCGTCAAGCCTTTTGAGGCGGTTGAGCTGCTTGCGCGTATCGAAGTCGCACTCAGGCGCACCCTTCATGAGGACGTGACGCTCGCCTATCAGAACATCGTCGTTGAGGTGAACAAACACGAAGTCACCCTCGCCGGCGAAGCGGTTACGCTCACCCCCAAGGAATTTGACCTTCTCGTATTCTTTATCAAAAACATCGACATCGCACTCACCCGCGAGCGCCTGCTTTCGGCCGTTTGGGGATACAGCTTTAGCGGAGAAACGCGTACGGTCGACACCCACATACAGCAGCTCCGCAAAAAACTCAAGCTCCATGACTGCCTGCTCACCATCCCGCGACTCGGGTATCGACTGGAAAGCCAGAGGGCCCTTTGAAACTCTGGCAGAAGATATTTTTGCTCACGCTTGCGCTGGTCATCATAGTGGTCAACGCGACTTCGCTCGTCTTGCTCGCCAGCAACCACCGTCTTTCCATCGAACGCGAGCAGCAAAACGCACTCGCCCGGCACAACTACCTCATAGCCGAGCTCCAAAACACTATCATATACACGCAGCTTATCGAGCGTACCGTCTCGCTTTCCGACGACGAGGCGCTTTCCGTTGCCTTAGGCGTCTTAGAACGGCAGCGCAACGACACAACGCTCGCCGTGTCGCTTTTTGAGGGCGAGGCGGTCGTTTATTCGGTGGACCGACAGATATTGAACGAGGAACTCGCGCTGCTCTCGGAGTCCGACTATTCCTCATCCATCGTCGAGAGCGGAGAAAAGACCTACCTCCTCATCGTCTCGACAACCAGCTTCAGCGAGCGGCCCTACCGGTTGGTGAGTTCTTTTGACATCAGCTCGACCTACGATTTGTTCAAAGAAGACTTTAATCAGGTCCGTGTCATCGGCATCATCTCCGCGCTCATTGTTGCCGGTCTTTTGTTATTGCTGGTACGCGGCCTGCTGCTCCCTCTCAGGAACCTGAGCGGTACCACCCGCAAAATCGCGGGCGGAGACCTTGACAATCGCGCCAACGTACAGGGGCACGACGAACTCGCCGAAGTCGCACGCAACCTCAACACCATGGCCGACTCAATCGAACACAACATCACGGAGCTGGAAAAGCTCGCCGAATCCCGCCAGATATTCATCGGAAACCTTGCTCATGAGATGAAAACGCCGCTGACCTCCATCCTCGGATTCGCGGACATTTTGCGTGTCAAACGTGAGGTCACCGACGATGACCGCATCGAGTACGCAAGCGTCATCGTCAGCGAAACCAAACGCCTGCAGGGGCTTTCCGGCAAGTTGATGGAGCTTCTCACCATGGGCAACATACAGATTACCGCCGAACCCGTTGAAATACACGAACTCGCGGCCGAGCTCGCCACCACCTTACAACCCATCCTCAAAAACCACCAAATCGAGTTTGCCTGCGAACTGCCCGAGGAAGAAACGTGGATAACCGCCGATGATGAGCTCATAAAATCCCTCATCTTTAACCTCGTTGACAACAGCATCAAGGCCTCCAGCCCCCACAATACCATCAGGTTCAAAGTGAAGCCAAACACGGCCGACAACACGGTCACGCTCACCGTTGCGGATGAGGGTGTGGGAATAGCTCCCGACCAGATACCCCTTCTCACCGAGCCGTTTTACATGCTCGACAAGGCGCGAACGCGCAAGCATGGCGGGGCAGGACTCGGGCTCGCGCTTTGCGCCGAAATCGCGCGGGCGCATGATTCGCGCTTGCATATTGAGAGCGCACCCGAACAGGGCACCAGCGTAAGCGTCGTTTTGGCAAAGGCGGATGAGCATGGCTGACCAAAACGCGAGGCATAACCAGGAGCTTGGGGAAAACCCGCCTTCTTTTGGGAGTTCGCCGCCGCCCGATGGCACGCCGCCTTCTTTTGGGAACCCGCCGCCGTCCGATGGCCCGCCGTCCGATGGCCCGCCGCCCGATGGCCCGCCGCCCGATGGCCCGCCGCCCCTCGAGAACCCGCAACCTTCTTTTGATAAGTCGGAGCGCAGCAAGCCGGAACACAACAAACAGGAGCGCAGCAAGCGGCAGGCCGACCTTTTGGCAAATCTGTTAACCCTGCTGATTACCGGCATCATCATCGCGGGCGGCTTTCTGTTGCCCACGCTGCTCTACCCTTATCTCGACCTCTATCGCGGCGAGACGATTCAGCTTGCCGCACCCCCAGAAAACGCCATCTCCGAACACGTCTTTGAAGAACCCGTTGTCCTCTACCCCTGGAACATCTATAAAGAAGAGGCGTTGCGCACGCTCTCTTCCACAGAGCGCAATTTTCTTGAGGACAGAGGTATCCCGATGTTTCTCGTCGCGATTTTACGCGATTATGGTTTGCGGATGGACTACGATGAGGGCAGCTATCACGCACAGATTATCAACGCGTTTCGCTACCTCGAACCCGAAAACGATGCCGAACCCGGCTGCTTTATCCTCGCTGACATGGACATAGACGCAGACGGACAGGCGGACCTTCGCTGCGCCGTTGACCCCAATGGCAATATAATCTCGCTGCTTTTTGTCTCGTCATCATGGGATACCCTGCGAATCAGCGCTCCGATAGGCGTAAGTCTCGCGCAGACAACCGAAGAAGGCCAGTCGAATGGAGAAGGCGACACAACGGGCGCAAACGCGGACACGGATACGGATACGAGCACGGGCACAGACGTACAGGAAGGCGGCCCTGAGGGGCAAGGGGGCGAGACAGAGGCGAATACTCCTCCCGAAGCACCCCCCGATGTGGCCTCTCCCGATGCGGAAAGCGACACCACAACAGACACGGAGACACAGCCTACCGATGAGGCGACAACCAACACGACCCCCCCAATCATCGAGCACCTGCCGGTAGAAGAGGACCGTTACCTCTGGTCATTTGTCTACGTGTTTTCGCGAGAGGCCAAGGCCATCGACCAGCAAAAACTCTTTGGAGCTTTCCGCCAACTTGAGGTGACGTACGAATACCGGTACGGCTATCCTTTCACGATTTTGCTTCCCGTACAGGCGGCTGAACCGGAACTGCTCCCCGAAGTCGAATACATGGCGCCGACACCCACCGTCTTTGCGACAGAGGAATACCTGCTCTATATCTATGACATGCCCGATGGCGAGCGCCTCATTTTATACCTGAACCCGATAAGTCTGCGCTGCATGGGATTCAATCTGCTCAGTTACTGAACCGCAAAATCGGCATTTTCCTAAGGAAGTGCTGATTAAATGCTGTTGCGCCAGATGGTGAGTCATTTTCGCATCTGGCAAGGCGAGTGACATTAGGACTAGCAGCGCTAATGCTAATGTTGCGGGGCGCGGCCAGAGGCGAAAATGGCCGCCAGATGGTGTGACATGATTTAATCAGTGCTTCCCTAAGAAAGTCGCTCTCGTTTCAAGTTATTCTCAGTTTTTACAACTTCATGACATGTGTCTGACCGCAAGCGGATAATGACCGAGTAACATGTTATCCAGTGGGAAGGAAAAGTTGATGATTTACTCCTTTCACTGAAGTCGGGCCGGAAGACAGCGTGTCCCCTGGGTTGGTTCTTCCTCCTTGTGATTCATCCCATTATCCTTTCTTTCCTGTCTTCCGTCCCGACTTCGTAGAGCTTCCCACACCATGCCAGGTTCGAACGTCTCCCCTTTCCGGTCGACTCGGCAGAAACGAAGCGGCTCAACTTTCATCCCCCTCAAATGACAGTTGAGCCGCTTCTCTCGTCTCCCCTAGCTACTGTGCTGTTCGCACTTCTCGCCGTCTCTTGTGGTTGCTGTTCGCCTTCTTCTGCCGCTCGTTTTTTGCCCAGTGCTTCCCAAAGAATTCCCATGCTACAATGAACGGAGAAGCTGGTGCTTTCTTAGGAGGATGTGCTATGTCTGCGGAATTAAAAAGCCACATTGAGAAAAGCGGGTTTTCTACCATCGGCTGCTTTGACCCTGCCAAACTTGAGATACGCCCAGAGGTACGCGAGATGTGTGCCGCTGACAAATGTCATGAGTTTGGGAAAAACTGGATGTGCCCACCGGCCTGCGGGAGCCTTGAGAAATACCAGACGCTCCTTAAACGCTATCATACGGGATACCTCTTTCAAACCGTCGCGGAAATGGAAGATGCCTTTGATTATCCGGGCATCGAAGAAGGCTCGCGCACGCATCAGCAACGGCTCAATGATTTAGTAAAACACATAAGTCACACAGAGCAAGACATACTGCTCCTTGGCGCCGGCGCCTGCAAGTTATGCGAACCCTGCACCTACCCAAATGCCCCCTGCCGAAACCCCAAAAGAGCCATCCCCTCAATGGAGGCGACCGGCCTGGTTGTCTACGACGTCTGCGAACTGGCCAACATCCCCTACTACCACGGCCCCAACACCATAGCCTACTGCAGCTGTGCCCTCGAATAAGACAGGCGAATCGAACATCATGCCCCTGAACAGTACGTTAAGAGCACCATGTGATAATCTATCGTTTATGCAAGACACAAAGTAACGTTCACAAATTTGCCATGATACGTTATTCTGAAATGGAGTTGGGGTGAGTCTTTCTCGAGAAACGCACAAGCCCCAGCCGCGAGAACAGCAAGTTGAAGGGACCGACAGTGAGTGACTCTACAGGTGCAAACAACTCAAACAGCCCAAACAGCTACGTGTTTACCTCCGAAAGCGTGACTGAGGGGCATCCGGACAAAGTATGTGACCAAATATCGGACGCGATTCTCGATGCGATACTGATACGGGAATCCGAGCTCGCTGAGGCGGACTACGTCTCACCTGACGGCGAGCGTGCCGATGTGAAACGAGCGCGCGTGGCCTGCGAGACCTTGGTCACCGAAGGACTCGTCGTGCTGGCGGGCGAGATACGCACTCAGGCATACGTCGACATTGAGCGCGTGGTGCGCGACGTCATCGAAGGCATCGGTTACAACGACCCCACAACCGGCTTTCACAGCAACTCGGTCGGTATCATCAACACCATTCACGGGCAGAGTGGCGACATCGCCCAAGGGGTTGATGAGAGTTTTGAGGTCCAGCACAACATCGAGACAACAGACCCCTACGAACTCATTGGAGCGGGCGACCAGGGCATGATGTTTGGCTACGCCTGCAACGAAACACCGACGCTGATGCCGATGCCCATCTTTTTAGCGCATCGTCTCGCCGAGCGCCTGACCAAGGTGCGCAAAGACGGCACCCTACCCTACCTGCGACCCGACGGCAAAACACAGGTCAGCGTCCGTTACGTAGATGAGCGACCGGTCTCAGTCGAGAAGATACTCATCTCAACACAACACACCGCTGACATCGACGTTGAAAAGCAGCTCAAACCCGACCTCATCAAGCACGTCATCACGCCGGTTTTTGAGCAGTGGAAGATACCTTGGAACCGTGAGGAAGTCTACGTCAATCCCACCGGGCGCTTTGTCATCGGCGGGCCGGCGGGCGACACGGGCATCACCGGGCGCAAAATAATCGTCGACACCTACGGCGGCAAAGGAAGACATGGCGGTGGCAGCTTCAGTGGCAAGGACGCGACAAAGGTCGACCGCTCGGCCACCTACGCCGCACGATGGGTCGCGAAAAACATCGTGGCGGCCGGTCTTGCCAAACGATGCGAGGTGCAGGTCGCCTACGGCATCGGCATGGCCGAACCGCTGTCGCTCATGGTCGACACCTTTAATACCAGCAACGTGGACGAAACACACATCGCCCAAGCTGTGCAAGAGGTTTTTGATTTACGCCCGGGCGCCATCATCGATGCACTCGACCTCAGGCGACCGATTTTTCAGCTTACCGCGGCTTATGGGCTTTTTGGACGCGAGCTCAATGAGTTCACCTGGGAAAACCCCACGCGCGCCGAAGCCCTCCAACAAGCCATCAAGCGCCTCATCTGAAACTGGGACAGTTGGAAGACGGGGGCAACTGGGATAGTGAGTGGGGCAGAGCAGAGCGGGACGTCGAGGACGCCGTCCCCTACGAATACGATTGCACCGTCCCCACGGTCATGACTCCGCCACGTCCGTAGGGGACGGCGTTACAACCTTAATCTTGACGGATTGGGATGTGAGGCTCCGCCACGTCCGTAGGGGACGGCGTCCCGACGTCCCGCTCTGCTCTGCCCCACTCACTATCCCAGTTGCCCCCGTCTTCCAACTGTCGTTGCTATCCGTCGTGCTTTGCCTGGGCAACGATTTCGGAGACTACTTGGTCGGTGTCCTCATAAGCGACCTGACAGGTGCCTACCTGGGGGTGGCCGCCACCACCGTATTTGAGCATCAGCGTACCGACATCCGTCTTGCTGCTGCGATTGATGATGGAGCGCCCGACGGCAATGGGGCAGTTCTGCTTGTTGCGTCCGTCAACAATCCACAGATTGAGATTCTGCTCGGGATACAAAGAGTAGATGAGGAAGCGGTTGCCCGTGTAGATGGGGTCAACGTCTCTCAAATCGGTGATTATGACGTTTCCGTCGGTTGTGGTGTGGGCGGCAATCATCTCTCGAAAGAGTTTATCCTGTTCAAAATAGAGCTTGACGCGCTCTTTGACATCGGGGTCGGCCAAAACCTCATCGATGCTCTTGCTGGCAACCTCGGTGATGAGCTTTTCCATCAACTGATAGTTTGAGATGCGAAAGTCGCGAAAACGCCCCAGGCCGGTACGAGGGTCCATGATGAAGCCGAGAAGCACCCAGCCTTTGGGGTCGAGCACCTCATCGGCGGTCAGTTTTGCGGCGTCCACCTTATCGACCGCGCACACCATTTCCTCAAAATGCGGTTGGCGCTCGATGCCTCCATAATATTCATAAATAACGCGGGCCGCGCTGTCGGCCGGCCGACTCTCTCCCTCAAAGACCAAATCTTCGCCTAAGCGCACGGCCTCACTCGTATGGTGGTCAAACCACAGGGCGGCACCGGGCACATAGGGCACGTTGGCCAACACGTCATCGGGCTCGACCCTCACAACTCCATCCTGCAAGTCTTTGGGATGGACAAACTTCCACGAGTCGATAACCCCCAGGTCTTTGAGCAGAGCGGCGCAGGCAAGCCCATCAAAATCGCTTCTCGTCAACAAACGCATTCTCATAACCCCTTACTTTTCTCAATCAGCACCTTCTTAACATATCTTAACGTAAGGAGACGCCCATGACCATACACAAAAGACAGCACGACCCTCATCGTGGACATCGGTCGCACTCGGTCGCATTCGCCAATCGTGTGTCGCACGCAGTATCAACTTGAGTTGATACTGCGTGCGACACACGATTTTTCCCATCCTTTTGGATATCGTGTGCTTCGCGTGAGCAGAACGAAGGTGATTACTCGGTGTAAAGGGGGGTGCCTTTGGTTTCGCGGCCGAAGATTCCTACGACTATGGCGACTACGAGGAACACTCCCGTTAAGATGATGAATACGCCGGTGTAGCCGTTCTCGGTGCCTCCTATCGAATACAGCACCGGCAGTATCATCGGCGCGACCAGAGCGCCAACGCGACCGCAGGCGGCCGCCCAGCCAGTGCCCGCGCCGCGAACGCTGGTGGGATACAGCTCGGGAGTATATGAGTAGACACAGCCCCAGGCGCCCAGGGCGAAGAAATACAGCAGGCAGCCGCTGAAAATGATGGTAAGCTCACTGCTAGCATGACCAAACAGCCAAGCCGCCAGCGCGGTTCCTACAAGAAAAACGGTCAGCGCGGGCTTACGCCCTGCCTTTTCGATGAGAACGGCGGCACACAGGTAGCCCGGAAGCTGCGCCACACACATGAGCAGCGTAAACTCAAAACTTCTGACCATGTCAAAGCCCTGTGTCATCAAAAGGCTTGGGGTCCAAAGCACAAAACCGTAGTAGCCGAGGTTGATACCCAACCAGAGCACCCAGAGCACCACCGTAGAACGCAAGTGCTCGCCCGACCAGAGTTTTTTGAAGGTCGCAAGAAACGAGGCCGGTCGCTTGAGCGGTACGGCAGGAGCTTCATCGGCAGCAGAAGCGGCACCGAAAGCCAAGGACGATGCGGCGGCGAGAGCGTCATCAGCACCGGGAGCCGAGGATGGTGCGGCGGCAGTGGTGGTGGTGGAAGCGGCGTCAATATCGGGAGCCAAACGGGACGCTCCAGCATCGGGAGCCGTATGCGCATCAGGCGACGACAG
>JAISFJ010000093.1 GCA_031263665.1 Coriobacteriales bacterium | reverse complement strand
CGTCCCCCATCTGTCCCCTTTGGTCTCCCTGCGTCCAAGCCTGCTCTATAATCTGGGGCGGGTCGTCTCCTACACGCTGATTGGCGCGGGTGTGGGCGCCTTGGGCTCGGTGATAAGTTTTGACGGGTTTTTTAAGGGGCTCGTACAACTCATCGCGGGCGTATTCATGGTTGTTATGGCGCTCATCTTACTCGACCTGTTCCCGTGGCTGCGCCAGTTTAACATCACCTTGCCCCGTGCCCTTGCTTCACGCATAAACGGAGCGCGGGAGAAAAGTTCGAGCCCGCTGGTCATCGGCCTGCTCAATGGACTCATGCCGTGCGGACCGCTTCAGGCCATGCAGCTTTTTGCCCTCTCAACCGGTAGCGCGCTGACGGGTGCTCTCTCGATGCTTGCTTTTGCGCTGGGAACCGTGCCTTTGATGTTCGGACTCGGAGCGGTGGGTTCACTGTTGAGCAAGCGCTTCAGTCAAAGGGCTACAACCGCGGGTGCCGTCCTCGTTGCCGTACTCGGCCTGTTCATGTTTTCTACCGGTTGGAATCTCTCCGGCTTCTCCAACCCCTTTGATGCTCTCAGCCCCACCACGAGCCCCGCAGCCGAAGAAGTGGTCATTGAGGACGGCTATCAACTGGTGAACAATTCGCTTGAACCCGGTAGTTATCCGGATATTTCCGTGCAGGCCAATACACCGGTCAAATGGAACATCAGCGCCACCGAAGAGAGCATTAACGGGTGCAACAATCGAATATTCATACCCGAATATGACATCGAGCACTCCTTTGGAGTGGGCGACAACATCATCGAGTTCATACCAACCGAGCCGGGGCGCTACACTTATAGCTGCTGGATGGGAATGATACGAGGGACGATTAACGTCGTTGAGACATGATGTTATCGAGACAGACGGACAGTTCGCAGGGTGCCAATTCCCCTCCCGGACAAACGCGACCTTGCCAGAAAACGAAAGGCGGATGTGTGATGAAAGTTAAAAAAGCGCTCACCATTGGACGTGTGGCTTTGCTGTTTGTCCTGTTCATGGGGCTCGCTGCCTGCGACGGAGGCGCCCAGGGGGCAGGGCAGGCCGCAGATGGTAACACGCCGCCCTCCGCGCAATCCGACGCCAACAACAACGCTGACGCCAGCGACAACGCCAGCAACACAAATCGTGCCGACGCCACACCCGAGGGCTCAGACATCACCATTTCTATCGCCGAAATAACGGAGCAGGCGCGTTTTTATCCCACCACCGTAGACGGCACCGAGCTCGAGGTACTGGCCATAAAGGCGTCCGACGGAACGGTTCGCACCGCCTTTAACACCTGCCAGGTCTGTTTTGATTCCGGGCGCGGATACTACAAGCAGGAGGGCAACGCGCTCGTCTGTCAAAACTGCAAAAATCGCTTCGGTGCCGATGATGTAGAGGTAAAAACGGGCGGCTGCAACCCCGTACCCATCTTTGACAACAACACTGTCACCACCGAAGAAAGCATCACCATACCACTCGACTATCTCAAAGAAGCAAAAGCAATTTTCGCGAATTGGAAGAATCGATGAGCACAACGCTGAGCATACCCGTCGGGGGGATGACCTGCGCGGTCTGCGCACAAAGGGTCGAAAAAGCGCTTGATAAGGTCGATGGCGTCGAGAGCGTCTCAGTCAACTTTGCGACCGAGAAGGCGACCGTCACCTATGACGCGACCACCACTCTTCTCTCCACCTTGCGTGAGGCGATAGAGGCGGCGGGCTACCAGGCGCTTTCGAACTCACTGGCCGACTCGCTTGACGACGACCGCGCACGCAAACAACAGGAAATACGCGTGATGTGGACAAAGTTCATCGTCGCGGCCGTCTTTGCCCTCCCGCTTTTCTACCTCGCCATGGCCCCCATGATACCCAACTCCCCTTTGCCCATCCCCAATTCACTCGACCCCATGATGCACCCCGAGCGCTATGCTTTAACGGAGTTGTTCCTGGTACTGCCTATCATCGGTGTGGGTTACCGCTTCTACACCGTCGGCTTCTCATCGCTCATTCGCCGCAGCCCCAACATGGACACACTCGTCGCCGTTGGCACGGCAGCGGCCTTCCTCTTCAGCGTCTACCACATCGTGCAGATGTTTCTCGGAGACGCCATGCAGGCCCATCAGCAGGCCGAATCGCTGTACTTTGAAACCGCCGGCATGATAATCACGCTCATTTTGCTCGGCAAGACTTTAGAGGCCGTGTCGAAGGGCCGTGCGAGCGAGGCCATCAAGCGACTCATGGGCCTGGCACCAAAAACCGCGCTCGTGCTCATAGATGGTGTTGAGAAGGAAATGCCCATCGACGAAGTACAGCCCGGCGCCATCATCATCGTAAAGCCCGGCACGCGCATCCCCGTCGACGGCACCGTGCTCGAAGGCCAGACCGCCATCGATGAATCCATGCTCACCGGCGAGAGTATGCCCGTGGACAAACAGGCAGGCGATACGGTCTATGCCGCCTCGCTCAACACCAACGGCAGCATCACCTTTCGCGCGGATAAGGTCGGGGCGGACACGGCGCTTGCCCACATTATTCAGCTCGTAGAAAACGCCCAGAGTGCAAAGGCGCCCATCAACAAACTCGCGGACGTTGTGGCGGGCTACTTTGTGCCCATCGTCTGCGTCATCGCGCTCGTTGTCGGCATTGCCTGGTATCTTGCCACCGCCTTGGGAGGGTTTCCGCTGCCGGCCGGCAAAACACCGGGAGAGTTTGCGCTGCTCATCGCCATCTCCGTTCTCGTCATCGCCTGCCCCTGCGCGCTCGGTCTCGCCACGCCAACCGCCATCATGGTCGGGACGGGCAAAGGCGCCGAGCTCGGCATCCTCATCAAAAGCGGCGAGGGCCTTGAGGTCGCGCATACCATAAACACCGTTGTGCTCGACAAAACCGGAACCGTGACGGAGGGGCGGCCGTCCGTCGTGGACCTCGTTCCCGTTGCCAGCACGCGCCTCGAAGACGCGCTGTTTGAGGGCGCGCAGCCACTGGAAAATGTGGAGGGTATTGAGGGGCTCGCGGACATTGACATTGAGGAGCTCACGCACAAAGCCCAGCTCGACCACGCTTTGTTTGAACTCGTAGGAGACGACGCCGCGCTCTCAAAGCTGATGGACGGTCAAAAAACCCGCCTTCTGGCCGTTGCCGCCGCCGCCGAAAAAGGCTCTGAGCACCCCTTGGGACAGGCACTCGTTGAGGAAGCCGGCCGACGTTCGCTCAGTTTAAGCAAGGCAAGCTCCTTTGAGTCGCTGGCAGGACGAGGCATCAAAGCGATAATCGACGGCCAGCAGGTACTTGCGGGCAATCGCAAACTCATGGAAGAAAACGACGTGGCAACCGAGCAGCTCAAAGGCATCGCCGATGGATTTGCGGCGCGGGGCAAGACCCCCATGTACGTCGCCGTAGACGGCATACCTCTCGGCATCATCACGGTTGCGGATAAAATCAAGCCAACCAGCCTCGCCGCCATCAAACGCCTTCAGTCCTCAGGGATAGAGGTCACTTTGCTGACCGGCGACAATCAACAGACGGCAACCGCCATCGCGGAAAGACTCGGCATCGACAACGTGCGTGCCGAGGTGCTCCCCGCGGACAAGGCCACCGAAGTCTCGCGACAACAGCAACAGGGCAAAAAGGTCGCCATGGTAGGTGACGGTATCAACGACGCACCCGCACTTGCCCAGGCCGACCTCGGCATCGCCATCGGCTCGGGAACAGACGTGGCCATCGAGAGCGCGGATATTGTGCTCATGCATTCAGACCTCATGGACGTGCCACGAGCAATCGACCTTTCCAAAAAGACCATCCGCAACATCAAGCAAAACCTGTTTTGGGCATTTGGCTATAACGTGGTGGGCATTCCCATCGCCGCTGGGCTTCTCTACCTGTTCGGCGGCCCACTGCTCAGCCCCATTATCGCAGCCGCCTGCATGAGCTTAAGCTCAGTCTCAGTCCTAACCAACGCCCTCCGCCTTCGCCGCTACCACTTCGAGTAACCACACACCCCAAGCACACCCAATCACACCCTCGTAGGACGCTCTCTCGGTGCCTCTCTCAGACTGAGGCGGTGGAGTTGTTGAGGGCGGGGCCGCCGCTTGCTTTTTGCTTTGAGGGTGGGCGGAAGAGCAAGAAGATGAAGCCTGCAATGAGCAGAAACGCAATCACGGTCGCGATGGTGAATCCGGCTCCTGTCACAATCATCCCCACCTGATAGACCGTATAGGCGACCGCGTAAGCAAACAGGCACTGGTAAGCGATGGCGATAAAGGTCCAGCGCGCTGAGACCATCTCGCGATGAATGGCGCCCATAGCGGCAAAGCAAGGCGCGCAGAGAAGGTTA
>JAISFJ010000013.1 GCA_031263665.1 Coriobacteriales bacterium | reverse complement strand
TTTGGCGACCTCATAGTATTGAGCGTCAGGGTTGGGATAGGCTTTGGCGCTAAAGGTCGCGGGCTCGGCTTCGGCTTGGTGGGCGACGAGTTTTTTTTCGGTGGCGCTTGCCGGCGCGCGGTTTTCGATGTGCTGAGCGATTGTCTGTCCCAGTCTCACAAGGGAGGGGGTTGAGCGGTAGTTGGTTTTTAAGACGACGCGGCAAACGGAATCGTAGTGTTTTTCAAACTGATTGATGAACTCAACGCTGGCTCCCTGAAAGCGCATGATTGCCTGGTCATCGTCGCCAACTGCCAAGATGTTGGGTTGGCGGCTGTTGTCGGTTAACAAATCGAGGATGCGCATTTGTGCGCCGTTGGTATCCTGAAATTCATCGACCATGAGGTAACGATACTGGTTCTGCAAGGCAAATTTAAGCTCGGGAGAGTGTTCGATGGCCTCTATCGCGTCCGAAATCATATCGTCGAAGTCATAGCAGGCGTCGCGCTTTAACCGTGCCTGGTACGCCTCAAATACGCCTAAGGCCGAGCGCAGTTTCTCGCAGACTTCGCGGTCGCCAAACACGAAGCGGCCGCCCTTATCCTTCTTAAAAAATCGCGAGCGCAGATTCTGATAGCCGGTAGTCTTGCCGGTTTCCTCGTCGTAGAGCTCGTGTTCAGCGAGCGCGTACACAAAATGGGTGGCGTACGGGACATAGATGCCCGGCACCTCGGTGACTCTTTGCGTCAACTCCGAGGGCAGAGAAGCCGTCCACTCGGTCGTCTGCTCCCGCAGGGCATCCAAAAACTCCCGTTTTGAATCCCTGCTGCCAGAAAGCGGCGTGTTTATCTGTTCCAAAAGTGGCGTGTTGCGCTCGGCGAACTCAAAGAAGCGCAGATTCTGCTCGATGATGGCGCGAAATTTCTCCGGGGCCAGGCCAGCCCTCTTGATAGTGCTGATGAGAGACTGCACGTCTCCCAGGTTGCCAAAGATGCCGTCTTGTTGATTTTGGTACAGAGGGTCGGTCACGGGCAGCTCATGAAGGAGCGTGTTGATGAGTCGCTTTGCCTGCAGGGCACTTATCACGTGGTCTAAGGCGCCGCGGTCAAAATACGAGGGATAACGGTCGCGCAGAGAGGTGGCAAAGCTGTGGAAGGTGGAGATGTGCACGCCGTAGGCATCGCGTCCAATGAGGCTGCTGAGCCTCTTGGTCATGGCCGCGGCTCCCGCCTCCGTGAAGGTCAGGCACAAAATGTTGCCGGCGGTGACGTCGCGATTCATCAGGATATTCGCGGCCCGCAAACTGAGCAGTTGCGTTTTTCCCGTCCCTGGACCAGCAACAACCAACACCGCCCCATCGATGGTCTCAACCGCCCGGCGCTGCTCCACATTCAACTTCGCGAGCTCATGTTTTATCGTTGCCGTCACAGACGCCGCCACTTCTTCTTTAAGTTTTCGAGAATATCTGCTCCTACTTTGGACGAGGCCCATTTACATTCGCCAACTATACTAACAACCACACATGTTTGCAACTCGTGTGTTGCCCGCCTGCGCTCTCTTCCCAGGGTGGGGTCTTTTCCGTTAGTATAGTGTCATAGGACAAAATGGGTGTTTTGGTGTGGATGAGGATATGGTACTCAGCGATTTGATGATAGCGTATCTCTTTTTTGGCGGAGCCGGGTCGGGCGCGTTGTCTGTTCTCATCGTTTTCAGCCTGATTACTCCTGGCGCCTCGCAAAGGAGTGGCCCTACCCGTAGCCCTACCCACAGCCCCATCCACAACCCTACCCGTGGCCCCGCCCACAGTCCCGCCCACAACCTCATCCACAACTCCATCCGCAGCGCTGCCCGCTATGCTCCCCAGGCGGAATTTCGGCCGTTGTTCTTTTCGGGCTATCTGGTTGGTGGGGGAGCGCTGATTCTCAGCGTGTTGTGCCTGCTGTTCGACCTGGGGCGCCCCGACCGTTTGTTTGCTCTCTTTTTGCGGCCTTCGTTTGGCTATCTTGCGCTCGGCACCTATGCGCTTGCCATTTTGAGTGCCTGCGCAATCGCGCTCTGTTTTCTCTGGGGCGCGTTGTTTATGCGAATGTCGCGTTGGGTAGTGCGTACGATTGAGGTGCTCGGTCTTGTGGCCGCGCTTGCGACCATGCTCTACACGGGGTTGCTGTTTCAAAGCATCGGCACAGGTACGCTGCTCAAAACGGTGCTGGTTCCCGTGGTTTTTATGTTGTCATCGCTTTCTACCGGTATAGCGTTGCTCCTGTTAACAGCGGCCCTCACGCGCGCTGGAAGGTTTTTCGCAACAACCTTTCGGCGGCTTGCTCGGGTGGATGTGATGCTTATTGTGCTGGAGGGCATCGGTTTGGCTTTGCTGCTGGCGCTTGGTCTTGACGAACAACCAACACGAGCGGCGGTGGCAGAACTCATCTCCGGGAACTTTGCTCTTGTGTTTTGGGTCGGCGTGGTTGGATGCGGCCTCATCGCGCCTTTGGGTTTTGAGGGCGTCTCGCTGCGAAGCGACATCAGCGGTGCGCCGGTGCGTTGGGGCTCCGCTTTTCTCCCCGTGGCCCTCCTTTTGCTCGTTGGCGGTTATTGTCTGCGCGTCGCTCTGCTCGGCGCGGGGCTGCCTCTCTTTATGGCCAGTGGAATCTAATACTAATACTAAGACTAAGGAGCGTTATGATTTTTGAGATTGATACGACGAGCGATGTGCCGCTTTGGGTGCAGCTGCGCCAGCGGCTCGTTCACCTCATCAACAACGGGCATTATAAGCCGGGCGACCAATTGCCTACGGTGCGCGGCTTGGCTTCGGAGCTTTCCATCAACTACAATACCGTGAACAAAGCCTATCTGAGCATGATTCAGGATGGTTACATCACCTCAACGCGCGGCCGGGGGGTGTTTGTGAGCGCGATAAGTGAGGCGGATGAGGAACTTGTGCTCGAGGCCGAAGGCTTGCTCGACGAGCTCATTGAGGCGTTTCGAGGTTTGGGGTTCAGTTCCTGGGAGGTGCGCAAGCTGTTTGCGAAACGCCTCCATTCGCTCGATGCCGCTTACGACGCTGACCGTGAGGCCGCCGCCCGTGGTGGTGCCGCTCGCAACGCTACCGCTCGCAACGCTACCGCCCGCAACGCTACCGCCCGCAACGCCACGACAACCGAAAAACCAACCATTGCAACACGGGGCTCAAAAAAGGCATCACTACCAGATGAAAGGATGGCGCAATGAGCCTGAAGTCAAGAAAGCAAACGCGGACGTTCGATGGTGTTGAACCTGAACTACGGGGCGCATCGCGCTTTGCCGTCGTACCCGATTACCGCAATAGTGCGCCGGATGAACTCGCTTCGCGCTTTGGAGCAATGGTCTTTTCACTCACGGCGTTCGTCGTGGTTTTTGCCGGAGTTCTTGCGCTGTTTTGGGTGGTATCGCAACGCATTGGCATCGTGGCGTTGGTCACAGCGTTCGTATGCGCGCTGCTTGTGGTGTCTTTCGCGCACATCGCTCAACAATGGGAGAAGGTCGTTGTGCTTCGTCTTGGCAGATTCAGCCGCGTGGCGGGTCCGGGCCTTTTCCTCACCATTCCTGTGGTGGAAAGTTGTGTGGTGCGTATCGACCAACGCATCCGCACCACTCCTTTCGGCGCCGAAGAAACCCTGACGAGCGACCTGGTTCCCCTCGACGTGGACGCCGTGTTGTTCTGGATGGTCTGGGACGCGCATCTCGCCTGCACGGAGGTGGGCGACTTCTCACTTGCCATCGAACTTGCCGCGCAGACGGCGTTACGCGACGCCATTGGTCGTGCGGGTGTTGCCGAGGTGGCAATACGGCGCAATCAACTCGACAAGGAGCTCAAACGCATTCTTGAAGAAAAAGTCGCGCCTTGGGGCATTACAGTTTTATCCGTTGAAGTGCGCGACATTCTCGTTCCCAAGGCATTGCAGGACGCCATGTCGCTTGAGGCGCAGGCAGAACAGCGCAAAAAAGCACGCATAACCCTGATGGAAGCGGAACAAGACATCTCCGAGATGCTGGCCGAGATGGACAGCACCTACGCCGCACACGATTACGCCCTGCGCCTCCGCATGATGCACCTGCTCTACGAAAGCGTCCGCGAGACAGGCGGCACCGTAGTTATCCCCAGCAGCTTCAGCGAAACCTTCAAAGACATCCCCACCGAAGACCTCCGCGCCCTCAGCAAACTCTTCCGACACTAAACACCCGGTGACCTGTAACATTTTGCCCTTTCTTCTTCAGGTTCCTCTCTCCTTTAACTTTGGGGCACTTCTAAAAACCCACTGCGCGTCATCTTTCGGCCAGTTTGGCTTAAGCTCCGTCCGTTCGTACGGCGACATTAGCGCAGCTAGT
>JAISFJ010000175.1 GCA_031263665.1 Coriobacteriales bacterium | reverse complement strand
GACTCACAATCTTTTGCAAAGATTATTATTTCACAGTCCCAAAAGCACGAGAACAACGCTGGTGCAATCGGCACTAAGACCCAAACGTTCCTCCCCGCTGACAAGAGCCCCCGGTGGCTCTTCCTAAAAAGGATAGGCGGGGAGGTCGTTTATTCTCGTCGCTGCCCCGGTTCCTCCGCCCCGTCTCAGCTTGCCGAAAATCCAGCGAAGTGCGCGCCCTTTGCACGACTCCTGCGACACACGATTTTGCGAACGCGGCTGATACCCACCAGTTACGAAGTTGGGCAAAAGGGCGCGTCAATTGTGTCCTTTTGGGTGTTTGTCAGATGATGTTTGTCGCGCGGGGGTGCGTAATGGGGTAAAATGTTGTTTTCCAGCTTATCATTGCCAGATTGTCATATCTGAGTAGAGCACTCTGTGCTTTTGAGCGGATGACCCGTGTTTTCTTGAACATCTGGCTATTTTTATGTCCTCTGAGAGGGGGGAGCAAGCGTGAATGAGTGCGAGCTTATACCAAACCGTGGGCTCTATGAAAAGACCTTTGAGCATGATGCCTGCGGTATCGGTATGCTTGTTGACATCAAAGGGCGCGCGAGCCATCAACTCGTGACAGACGCGATAGACATTCTTGAAGCCCTGACTCATAGGGGTGGCGTTGGTTATGAGCCACTGACCGGCGACGGTGCGGGCATTCTTCTCCAAATACCTGACGCCTTTACGCGGCGTGTTGCGGCAATCGGCGGTATTGAGCTGCCGGCGCGCGAGGGTGGCTATGGCATCGCCATGATTTTTGCCTCGCCGGACGCGGAGCGCAGGGACAGGAGCATCGGGCGTTTTTGTGAAATTGTGGAAGAAGAAGGTCTCGCCGCCCTCGGCGTGCGAAAGGTTCCGGTTTCGCCGGGTAATCTCGGTCCAACGGCGAGGGCCGTGCAACCGAGCATCCAACAAGTGTTTATCGGCGCTCCCGATAACATGGAGCGCGACGCTTTCGAGCGCAGGCTCTACCTCATCACCAAGCGCTCGGTCGAAGACATCCGCAACCGCGAGCACGGGGCCGACCCGTATTTTTATCTCGCTTCCAACTCGTCAAAGACCATCGTCTACAAGGGTATGTTGCTCCCCAGCCAGCTCGCTGAGTTCTATCTCGACCTCAAGGACACCGAGCTTGCCAGCGCTATCGCGCTCGTTCATTCGCGCTTTTCGACCAACACCTTTCCCAGCTGGGAGCGTGCGCATCCTATGCACCACATCATCCACAACGGAGAAATCAATACCATTCGCGGCAACGTCAATTGGGTCAAGGCACGCGAGACGCGCATGAGTTCTGAGTTGTTTGGCGATGAGCTTAAGCGCGTGTACCCCGTCATCAATGAGGACGGCTCGGACTCGGCGATGCTCGATGACTTCATCAATCTGTTGATACACGCGGGCTACCCCATCCACGAGGCTGCCATGCTCTCGATTCCGGTGCCGTGGGAGGAAAATTTTGAGCTTGACCCGGGCGTCCGCGCCATGTTTGAGTACAAGAGCTGCCTGGTTGAGCCGTGGGACGGCCCGGCCTCGGTCGCTTTTACCGACGGGCGCTTTGCCGGTGCCATTCTCGACCGCAACGGCCTACGTCCCTCCCGCTATTACGTCACGACCGATGACCAGCTCATCTTGGCCAGCGAGGTGGGCGTTTTGCCCATTCCCAACGAGAAGATTGTGAAAAAAGACCGCCTGCGCCCCGGCCGTATGCTTTTGGTCGACATCGAAGAAGGGCGCATTGTCGAAGACGATGAACTCAAGAAAGCGGCGGCGAGTGAGCATCCCTATGGGGAGTGGCTTGAGAAGAACATGCTGCAACTGAGTGAACTTCCTGTTAAAGAGGGGCAGGGAGACAGCTTGGAGCAACTCATGGAGTTCGTTCGCTCGTCTGCCGGTGATAAGGTATGGCCCCAAAAGGAGCTGAGCGCTCTGTTTGCGCTTGATGAGTTCATGCGCCCGCCGCCCGGTGCCGCTCATGCGCCCGCACCCAACAACGCGCCCGAAGCAGCCGCGCCTGCCGCCAACAGTGCGCCCGCGCTCAGCACCAGCGCCGGTGCCCCCAGCATCGGTTCTCCCACCTTCCTCCAATGCCAAAAAACCTTCGGCTACACCTGGGAGGACCTCATCTTAGTCTTAAAAAGCATCGCGGAAAAGGCAGACGACCCCATCGCCTCGATGGGCTACGACGCGCCACTCGCCGTGCTCTCCAAGCGGCCACAGCTTTTGTTCAGCTACTTCAAACAGTTGTTTGCGCAGGTCACCAATCCGCCAATCGACGCGATACGCGAGCATCTCGTCACCTCTTCCATCGTTCATTTTGGCAGCGAAGGTAACATCCTCGAGCCCGATGAGAGGTGCTGTCGTGTCATCAGCAACGATACGCCGATACTCACTGACGATGATTTGCAAAGACTTAAAACCGTAGACGCACAGGGCCTGCGCGCCATCACACTGCCCATCCTCTTTGACGCTCACCGAGTCGGCGCGCTCAAAGACGCGCTCGACGGCCTGTTTGTCGCGGCGGACACGGCGTTGGAAAGCGGCTACAACATTCTCGTTCTCTCAGACCGCGGCATCGACGCGAACAGGGCACCCATTCCGTCTCTGTTGGCGGTATCCGGCTTGCATCATCATCTCGTACGTTCGGGTACCCGCACGCAACTCAGCATCATCATCGAGACTGGCGAGGCGCGCGAGGTACACCATCATGCCCTGCTGGTGGGTTTTGGCGCAAACGCCGTCTGTCCCTATCTCGCCTTCGAAAGCATCGATGACCTGGTTGCGCAGGGCCTCGTTGACCTCGACACAAAAGTGGCAAGGAACAACTATCATCACGCGCTCACGACACACATCATCAAGGTCATGTCCAAGATGGGCATCTCGACCGTGCGCAGCTACCACGGCGCGCAGATTTTTGAGGCGCTCGGCCTTTCCGATGAGCTCATCGACACCTATTTTACGGGTACGACTTCCCGCATCGGTGGCATTACGCTCGCTGACCTCGAAAAAGAGACGCTCCGTCGGCATCGGGAGGCCTTTAATCCCATCTCGACCGAGGAACCTTTGGGGCCGGGCGGAGAATACAAATGGCGCGCGGCAGGGGAGTACCATCTGCTCAATCCCGAGAGCATTTACTACCTGCAGCAGGCCGTTCGGCGTGGCGATTACCAGATGTTCAAGCGGTTTTCCGCGACCATCAACGACCGCAGCGCCGAGTTCAAAAATCTTCGCGCTCTGCTCGACATCGTCTGTGTAGAAAAACCCATTCCCATCGAGACGGTGGAGCCGGTCGAAAACATCGTCAGGCGTTTTAAGACCGGCGCGATGTCTTTTGGTTCTATCTCAAGCGAGGCGCACGAGTGCATGGCGATTGCCATGAACAACCTCGGCGCCAAAAGTAACACCGGCGAGGGCGGTGAGTCGCCCGACCGCTTTGTCCTCGGCGCGGACGGGCTTAACCGGTGCAGCTCCATCAAGCAGGTGGCGTCCGGGCGCTTTGGCGTGACCATCGACTACCTCAACCACGCCACCGAGATACAGATTAAGATGGCGCAGGGTGCCAAGCCGGGCGAGGGCGGCCATCTGCCCGGCCCCAAGGTCTATCC
>JAISFJ010000170.1 GCA_031263665.1 Coriobacteriales bacterium | reverse complement strand
ATCATTCTGATTGCGGGCGGGGCGGACGATTACGCCAGATTCGCGCTGGCGGCGGTGTTCTACCTTCTGTTCTCTTTTTCGCTGGCGACGCCCTTTACCAAAATCATGTATGTGTCATCCCTCAGCGTACAGATTTCCGATGGAATTGAACGCATGGACAAGATACTGGCCACCGATCCGCTGCCCGAAACAAAGAACCCCAAAACCGTGTCCGGCTACGAGGTGGCGTTTGGAGAAGTCACATTTTCCTATAATGGCGAGGGCGAGGCGTCCGCCTTAAACGGTGTGAGTTTCACCGCAAGGCAAGGCCAGGTTACGGCGCTGGTTGGCCCCTCCGGGAGCGGCAAGTCAACCATTGCCCATCTCATTCCGCGTTTCTATGATGTGGCCGGAGGCGCTGTTAGCATCGACGGTGTGGATATTCGAGACATGGCAAGCGATTATCTCATGTCCATCGTGGGCTTTGTGTTTCAAGACGTGTTCTTGTTCAAGCAGAGCATTGGGGATAATATCCTGATTGGCGATAAAAACGCCTCGTGGGAGCAGGCTATCGCCGCCGCAAAAGCCGCTCAGTGCCACGAGTTTATCGAGAAGTTACCGAGGGGCTACGATACGGTCATCGGCTCTGGTGGCATACATCTCTCCGGAGGCGAACGGCAACGGATTGTCATTGCCCGCGCGATTCTGAAGAACGCGCCGATTCTGGTTTTAGACGAAGCAACCGCCTTTGCCGATCCGGAAAACGAGCAGAAAATTCAGCTTGCCCTCTCAGAACTGATGAAAGATAAGACCGTTATCATCATCGCGCACCGGCTTTCCACCGTGCGGGGCGCGAATAAAATTCTTGTGACGGACAGGGGGAAAATCGTAGAGGAAGGCACGCATGACGTGCTGGTAGGCGCAGGCGGGCGTTACAGCCGTATGTGGGCGCAGTATACCGGTGCGATGGACTGGACGCTCAGCGGAACCGCCGGGTCCAGCACCGCCGCCGGGTCTGCTCAGCGGAGCAAAACAGGGGAGGTGTGCGCAGATGTTCGGAATTAAGAAGCTGCTGCGGCTCTCGGATGAGGGCTATAAAGGTTTGAAGCGCGGGGTGTTTGCCGCCGTGCTGTCCAATTTCTGCATGATTTTGCCTTTTGGCATTGCCGTTATGATTATCAGTCTCCTGCTGAAGCCGTTGGTAGACGGTGGCACTCTGGACACAGGGCAGCTGTGGCTCTGGTTTGGAGCGGCTGTGGCCGCGGCGATTCTCTATTTCTTCGTTTACACCAATGAGTACCGCAAGACCTACACGGTGGCTTACACCGAAACGGAGAAAATCCGCATTGAGGTGGCCGAGAAGCTCCGCCGCCTGCCCCTGAGTTTCTTTAACCGTAAGGATTTGTCGGAGTTGACCACCAACATCATGGGCGACTGTGCGTCGATTGAACACGTCATGAGCCACGTGCTGCCCAATCTGTTCGGAGGCAGCATCACCGTCACGCTGGTCTGCGCCCTGCTTGCGTTTTATGACTGGCGCATGGCGTTGGCCCTGTTTGCCGCTCTGCCCGTGGCGTTTGGGCTGATTCTCGCAACAAAGAAGCTGGCGTCTCTTGGAGAGAGACACGTACAGGCAAAGCTGGATGTAGCGGAGCAGATGCAGGAGTATCTGGAAGGCATCAAGGTTGTCAAGGCGTTTGGACTGGCGGGCGAGAAATCCGCCGCGCTGAAAGACGCTTTGGGCATAATGCTGAAAGAATCCATCAGGTTTGAAGCGATAAACGGAACCTTTATCACCCTTGCCATGATGATCTTGCAGGTGGGGATCGGGTTGGTGACCCTGGTGGGTGTGACCTTGCTCACCGGCGGGAGCCTTTCGCCGATTGCGCTTCTGATGTTTCTGATCATCAGCGTGAAAATCTACTCGCCGATTATCGTGGTCATGACCCTGCTGCCGGAATTCTTCTATATGTTGGTGTCCACCAGACGAATGCAGGAACTGCGCGAGGAAACACCCATGACCGGCGACGAGAACGCGAAACTTGCCGATTACACGGTGGAACTGAAGAACGTATCCTTTGCCTACAACAATGTGGACGTTATACAGAATATCAGCATGACCATCCCGCAAAGCGGCGTGACCGCTTTTGTGGGGCCATCCGGCAGCGGTAAGACCACCGCTTCTCGCCTGATTGCTCGGTTTTGGGACGTACGCGAGGGCGAGATTCTGATTGGCGGCAGAAATATCCGCGACATAGACCCGGAGCGGCTGATGAGTTATATGAGCTTTGTGTTCCAGGACGTGGTGTTGTTCAACGACACCGTGATGAACAATATCCGTATCGGAAAGAAGGGCGCGACCGATGTGGAGATTTATGCGGCGGCAAAACAGGCTCAGTGCGACGAGTTCATCCGTGAGATGCCGGACGGTTACAACACGCTCATCGGCGAGAACGGCTCCACCCTGTCGGGCGGCGAGCGCCAGCGTATTTCCATCGCCCGCGCATTGCTGAAGGACGCGCCCATCGTGTTGCTCGATGAAGCTACCGCCAGTCTTGACCCGGAGAACGAAACGCAGATTCAGGCGGCGATTTCCAAGCTGGTCGAAGGCCGGACTGTCATCGTCATCGCCCACCGCATGCGTACCGTGACAGGCGCGGACAAGATTGCCGTCCTGGACGACGGAAGACTCATTGAAGAGGGGACGGCCGCCGAACTGTTGACACAAGACGGCCTGTTCGCTCGTCTCTATAAAGTACAACAGGAAAGCCTCGGCTGGACCGCGGGCGGAATTGCATAGCAGGTTTGACCAATGAAAAGAGGGGAGGGGGAATTGGCACCCTGCCTGCACCGTTCACACACCCTGTCATTCCGAACCGAGGGCGAAGCCCGAGTGTGAGGAATCTTTGGATACGGAGTATCCAACTGGTCCGGTTGGACGCTGATGCGTCCAAAGATTCCTCGGCTTCGCTGCGCTACGCTCGGAATGACAGGGGGGTGGGAACACTTGTGACAGGCCCCAACTCGTGTAAACTGGTAGGGGCACCGGGCAACACGTCCCTGGGAGAAATCTGGATTTCGAGAGGATACACACACGTGGCCATCATCGTCGCCAAGTTTGGTGGCACATCCGTAGCAAACCCCGAGCGCGTCAAGGACGTGGCTCGCAGACTCGTCACCTGTCTGAATGAGGGCAAGCAGGTAGTTGCTGTCGTGAGCGCCATGGGTGCATCGACCGACAATCTGCTTGCGCTCGCCCGCAGCGTGAACGAGAACCCTCCGGCGCGCGAGCTTGACCAGCTGCTTGCGACCGGCGAGCAGGTGAGCATGTCCATTCTCGCCATGGCCATCGAGGCGCTTGGCGTCGGCGCCGTGAGCATGAC
>JAISFJ010000131.1 GCA_031263665.1 Coriobacteriales bacterium | reverse complement strand
TCTAGCGCCATCAGTATTCTTAGTTTGCAAGGAAGTCCCAGCCCTCAGGTTGGCGCCAGCCTCGTATCATCCCGAGGTAGTCCATCAGACCAATGTCGGGCTTGAGGTCGCGATGATGGTCATGAAAACCGTTTGTCAGCGGCCAAACACGGTCAGCGCTCATGTCGAGATAGCCAAGCGACGGAGCAAGCGGTTCCTGGCGGCGCTTGTACTCCGCGCCTCGCACGGTGTTGAGTATACGCTCGACAAGCGCGGCGGGAAACCTCTCGCCGTCGGGCTCCTGCTGGAGATACTCAAGTATCTGGTCAACGCCAAATCCATCCTCCAAATGCAAACGTAAAATGCGGTCGAGCAGCTCGTAAGGTGGGAGACTGTCCTCGTCTTTTTGCCCATCGTAGAGCTCGGCCGAGGGTTCCTTTTCGAGTATTTCGACAGGTATGACTACAACCTTCTCGTTACGCCAAAAAGCGAGGCCATACACATCGCTCTTGTAAATGTTACCCAAAGGCGCCAGCGCGCCAGCGGTATCTCCGTAGAGTGTGGAATAGCCCATCGCGGCCTCGGATTTGTTGCCCGTGTTGAGCACAAGCCAGCCAAAGGTGTTGGAGAGGTGCATGAGATAAAGCGTCCGGATACGTGCCTGGATGTTTTGCTGGGCAACGGGTGAGCCCTTCTGTCCAAGCACCTCCTGAGAAAGCTCGTCAAACGCGTCAAGCGGGCGGGTTATGGGCATCGTGAGCGTCTCGATACCGAGGTTGTGCGCGAGAGCTGTCGCGTCATCGATGCTGCCTTTTGAAGAATGGGGGCCGGGCATTAAAACGCCATGCACATGCTCGGATCCCAGCGCGTCGACAGCCAAAGTCGCGGTGAGGGCGGAATCAATGCCGCCGGACAAACCTAAGACCACCTCGGTAAAGCCGTTTTTTGCGACGTAGTCACCAAGGCAGAGTTTAAGCGCCTTCCAATCCGCCTCATAGGGTAAAAGCGGTTTAACGAGACGATTGTCCGCCGCCTGTCGCCCCAAGTTTTGACCCCGGGAGGCAGTCGAAACTGTGGGCGTCTCAAAAGCCTGCAGCGCCTCATCGAGTTTAAGGTTGCAGGTGATGGTTTGTGTGACAAAGGAGCCGCCGGCCTCGGCAATCGTGCCATTGGGCCTCATCACGAGACTCGCGCCATCATACACGGTAGCATCCTGTGCCCCCACCAGATTGGCGACGATCACCCACGCCCTGTTTTTGCGCGCAAAATCCTTCAAAAACCCTATCTGCTCGGAGGCGGTAAACATCGTGTTTGCGCCTCGATACTCCTTGGCGAGCATCAAAATGATGATTTCGGAATCCGAAAAATCGTCTTCTGGCTCGGGATAATCATCGAGAAGAACGGAGATGGTATGACCGTCGATGACCGTCGTGACGCTTGAGGCATAACGCGCGGGAGCCCAATCGTTACCAATATCAACAAAACCCAAAGCTCCCCCTGCCCCCTCCTTGCAAAACAGCGCTTCGGGCTCGCTGATAAAACCCATGACATCTTCTAAGGGACGAGGAATCAGCGTGCCGATAAGCGTGGGTAACGGGGCTTTTCCTATGAAGCTGTGAGCACCGTCCAGCACCTCCGCCGCAAAGGCGTCCGAGAAGCACAGGCCCTCAACGGGCGAGCCCGTCAGCGCAAACGCGGGAAAAACAACCAAATCCGGCGGATAGGGACTGGCCGCCAACGCCTCGAGCGACTTGAGCGCACACGCGACGTTTTCCTTAACGGCACCGACTTTGGGATTATTCTGCACTATCGCGATATACATACTCTCTCCTTATGAGTTGCTTGGACGGTTTGAGTTGCTGAGGCCCTCTGAGTCATGTGGACGGTCCGAATGGCCGAGATGGTCTGAGCCACTGGAACTTTCTGAAGTGTCAGGACTGGCTGAGTTCCCCAAATTGGCTGAGCCCTCCGAATTGTCTGGGTCACCCGAATTGCCCGAACCTTCGAGCGCAGAAGCGAGGTAGCCCAGCTCGCGCCCTATACTCGTGTCCTGGTCATGTCCGGGATGAACCTTCGTGTCGCCGGGAAGTTGTGCGAGTTTTCGCAGGCTCTCACGCTGCTGAGCGGCGTTTCCGGTTGGTAAATCCGTCCTGCCAACCGCTCCGCGAAACAAGGTGTCACCCGCGATGAGAATGTGGTCATTATCATCATACAGACAGATACTGCCGATGGTGTGGCCGGGAGTATACAGCACGGACAGCTGCGTGTTTCCAACCCTTATGATGTCGCCGTCTTCAACTGTCTTGGTCACAGGGACTCCCGTGGGGGTGGCGTGGCGAGCCGGACTTAAACGTGAGGGAGCAGGTTCGGAAATTGCCTGCGCATCGAGCGTGTGGGCAACAACCTCTGCGCCGGTCGCCTGTACCAACTGTGCCAAAGCGCCGACATGGTCGTAGTGCCGGTGTGTCAACACGATGCGCTCCACCGTTCGGTCCCCTACGGCCGCGCGTATCTTTTCGACCTGCGCGCCTGGGTCGACGACGGTAACGCGCGTCGCGTCGGCCGCGTCACTGAGGATATAACAGTTCTCGATGAAGCCGGGGCCTATCTGAACCTCGACCCTTTCTACCCGCATAACAAACAGCTCCTTTACGCTCTCTGTTTCCTACAACGCAAGCGCTCACATAACGTAAACGCACTCAGCGTTACTCGGTGAACAAAACCACTCAGCGCCTCCGCATGACTTCGCCTGGCAAAGTTCTCCGCGCATCGATAACGCCCTCGATGCCCCTGAGTTCCCGCAATATCTTCTCGATATGCGCTATCTCGCTCACTTCAAAAAGATAGCGCATCTCCACGATACCATCTTTATGGGTCGCCATATCGGCGTTAAGAATATTCACGCCGCTTGAGCCTAACGCAACGGTCACATCCTGGTACAGCCGCAGCCGGTCGGTGGCCTCGATGAAAACCTCCACCTTATACACCTCATTGCTCTGGCCGCCTCGAGCCCATTCAACCTCGATTATACGCTCCGGCGATGCCATCAGCGCCTTGGCGTTTGGACAATTGGTCCGATGGATGGTCACGCCACGCCCTCGCGTGACAAATCCGATTATCTCATCGCCCGGCACGGGATTACAGCAGTGCGAGAGTCGTACGAGCACGTCATCGAGCCCCTTGACGATGACGCCCGAGGAACCTTTCGTGCTACGGGTTACCTTTGGCTTCATCGGCTCGAGAGCCGAGGCGTCGCTGGCGTTGAGGCCAAGGAGCTTTTCCGATGACGCCATATCGGCTCCGCTTTGCTGCTCTGCCGCTATCTCTTTGAGAAACCTGTTCGCGACCTGCCGGGCGCTTTGCCTGCCGGTGCCTATCAGCGCCATGAGGTCGTCAGGGTCGCGGTGGTCAAAGGCCTCGGACACGGCTTTGAGCGCCTTTACCGAACGCGTCGACGATATGCCTATCCCATGCTTGCGCACCTCTTTACCCAAAAGTTCCCGCCCATGCAAGATATCGGCGTCCTTGTTCTTTTTTGAGAAGTAGGCGCGTATCTTTGAGCGAGCAGACGGCGTCTTTACGATGTTGAGCCAATCGCGCGAGGGCCCGGAGTTTTTGAGCGTGAGCACCTCGACCCTGTCCCCCATCTGCAATTCATAGGTGAGAGGAACGATGGTGCCGTTTACCTTCGCGCCAACGCAGTGGTTGCCAACCTCGGTATGAATCGCGTAGGCAAAGTCGATGGGAGTCGAGCCGTTGCGCAGGCGGATAACTTCTCCTTTAGGCGTGAACACAAAGACTTCGGAATAGGTAAGTCCGAGGCGCAAAGACTCCATGAACTCGCGCGGCTCAACATCTTCATCCGTCCAATCGAGCATCTGTCGCAGCCAGATAAGTTGCTCGTCAATCTCGGCCTCAGACGGGCTTTTACTCCCCTCCTTGTAGCGCCAGTGGGCCGCGACGCCGTACTCGCTCATCTGGTGCATCTCCTTGGTACGTATCTGTATCTCCAACGGTCTGCCGGCCGGCCCTATGACGGTCGTATGAAGCGACTGGTATCGGTTGAGTTTGGGCATCGCAATGTAATCCTTAAAACGCCCGGGCATGGGTGACCAGATGGTGTGAACCGCGCCCAAACAGGAGTAACATTCGCTGTCCGTATCGACGATGACGCGCAGGGCTATGAGGTCGTATATCTCGGAGAAGTCCTTGCCCTTCTGCGCCATTTTTTGATAGATGGAGTAGAGGTGTTTGGGGCGACCGGTTATTTTTGCTTCTATGCCCGCGCGTTCCAACTCCGCGGAAAGCAGTTCAATCGTGCGGCCCAGATATTCCTCGCGGGCGCTTCGCGACTCTTTGACCATGCGGGAAACCTGCTGAAACCGGGCGGGTTCAAGATAGTAAAACGCGAGGTCCTCAAGCTCCCATTTAATCGAACTGATGCCGAGCCGATGTGCTAAAGGCGCAAATACCTCCATGGTCTCGCGCGCCTTAAAGATACGGCGGTCCTCGCGCAGGGCCTGAAGCGTCCTCATATTATGCAGGCGGTCGGCGAGTTTTACGACGATGACGCGAACGTCTTTGGACATGGCAAGCAGCATCTTACGGATGTTTTTGACCTGCTGCTCGGAGAGGGACTCAATCTCGATGCGGGTAATCTTGGTCACGCCGTCGATGAGCTCGCGTACGTCGGTTGAGAACTCGCGCTCCACGTCATCGAGCGTCATAAAGGTGTCCTCAACGGTGTCATGGAGGATGGCGGCGGTGATGGTGTCAACGTCCATACGCAGCTCGGCCAAGATGAGCGCGACCTGGATGGGATGGTTGATGAAGGCCTCGCCGGTCTTGCGTATCTGCCCTTCATGAGCGC
>JAISFJ010000154.1 GCA_031263665.1 Coriobacteriales bacterium | reverse complement strand
AGCCAGGACCAGCCGTTGGCTTACCCGCAAGCGGTGACTTAGACGGCGACGGCCACGCCACCGCCTCAGAAGCCCTACAAGTAGCCCGCGCCGTCATAAGCGGCACCTCAGGCTGGAGCGACGCCCAGATAGCAGCAGCCGACATGGACGGTGACGGCTATCTCACCATGGCAGACGTAGTCCGCAGCTTAAGGAAGGCGGCAGGCCTTACGTAGAACGACCCAAACACACCTACTCGTTTTTCTCTTGCCCGGGGGTGGGTTCGAGCGCCCGGGAAACAGTCCAGTGGACTGTTTCCAGCGAGAACGGGCCGACAGGCCCCCGGACCGCAAGCTCCCACCCGACCTCGCTGAAAAGGTGCCACTGGTACCTTTTCCGGGCGCTCGGTCCCCAGGAAAGGCCGCCTTCCTCCATTTGGCGGCCTTTCCACCTGTGTCGCGCTTCAAAGGAAACGGGACGTCGAGGACGCCGTCCCCTACGAATACGGTTGTCCGTCCCGTAGGTGACAGGGTGACAGGGGACGTTTTTGTTGTCAACCCGCACAAGAAAGGCGTCATCGCGCGACACACGAGCTGCGCGTGGCTCAGTGTTTGAGGGCGGTTTCGAGTAGGTTGTTGAGTAGGGTGCCTAAGGGGATGTTTGCGGCTTTGCTTGCCATGGGGAAAAGCGAGAGTTCAGACATTCCCGGGGACACGTTGATTTCGAGTACTTTTACCTGGTCGCCGTCCCAGAACAAATCGACACGGCTTAAATCGCGACAGCCAAAACTGTGGTGTACTTCGAGTGCCGCACGCTCGATGAGCGCGCGTATGCGAGCGGCCTCGGCGGCATCGCCTGCAAGCGATGAGGGGCGCACGGGCGCGTAGTAATCCACGAGGTCGGGGTCGAGACGTACTTCGGTGTTAAAAAAGCCGGTGTGCGGGCATATTTCAACCGGCGGCAGGGCTGTTGCCTCGCTTCCCGTTCCCACAATACTCACCGCGAGCTCAACACCCGTTATCCACTCTTCTATCAGCACCTCGTCATCAAATGATAGAGCATCGAGTATGGCGGGCGCCAACTCATCGGGGCCATCCACCTTGTTGATTCCCATGGCCGAACCCCCTGAGGCGGGCAGCACCGCGAAGGGATAGTCGGAGCCGATGCGTTCGCTCAACAAATCAAGCGCTCCCGCCGCTCCAAGGTCTTTGAAGCTGACGGCCGAAAGGCAGGCCAGGCGCGGCCAGAAGCAGGGGCCGGTCGCGTCGCCGCGGTGCGACATGACGATGTGAGGAAGCATACTCTTGTTCCAGGTGGTACGACAAACCCAGGAGGGCGAGCCCACAAAGGGAATCGCGAGGTATTCCAGCAATGACTGGATGGTTCCGTCCTCGCCATGACCACCGTGTAGGGCAACGTAGGCAACGTCAGGTTTTTCCGCGCGCAAGACATCGACGAGAGATGATGAGGTGTCGAGCGGCAAAACCTGATGTCCCTCCCGCTCAAGCGTGCGGAGTACGTGCTTGCCGCTCGCAAGCGAAAAGTCGCGTTCAAAAGAACTGCCGCCCATGAGTACGGCCACTTTATAGGACATCTCAAATCCCTTCTTCAGACAGTCTTTCGGGCCTGAGCATACCCGCGTTGATAAACGCGCGGTACAGCTCCAAGCGCTCTTCGATGACAAGCGAGAGTCTCTGCACCGCTTCGCGCAGTTTCTCCGGTTCTTCATAACAAAACGCGATACGCATCGCATTATGCCCCTTGCCGCTGGCAGCAGGGTAGCAGCCGTCGCCGGGAACAAAGGTTACGCCGGCCTCGAGCGCGATTGAGAGCATCTGCGTTGTATCGACGTAGGGGGGCAGCGTGACCCAGACAAAGAAGCCACCGGTCGGGTGCGTCCAGTGCGCCTCGGGAGGAAAAAACTCATCGAGCGCGGCGAGCATGGCGTCGCGCCGTTCGCGGTATTTTCCGCACATATCCGATAAGACGTCTCGCCAGGGCGTTTCGTTAAAGTAATGCTCCACGATGACCTGGCAGAGTGCCGAGCCGCACAGGTCGCTTCCCTGTTTAACCATGTTGAGCTTTTGTAAGATGGGGTGTGGAGCGATGACCCAACCGGTGCGCAGACCGGGGGCAAACACCTTGGACACGGTTCCGAGATAGATGACCTCTTCGTCGAGCGCCCGCAAACAGCTGACCGGCTCGCCCTCAAAGCGAAGGCGCCCATAGGGGTCGTCCTCGATGACGGGCACCTGATAGGCGTGCGCGAGTTCGAGCAGCCGTGTACGCCGCTTGAGACTCATGGTTACCCCGCCGGGGTTTTGGAAGGTCGGGATGGTGTAGATGAACTTTGCTTTTCGGGGGCCGAGTGTGGCCAAACATTTTTCCAGCAGGTCTGTTCGCATACCGTCATCGTCAAAGGCGATGGTGTGGATGGTGGGCTGGTAGGCGGAAAAGGCCTGAAGCGCGCCCAGATAGGTAGGTCCTTCGGTGATAATGGCGTCGCCCGGGTTGATAAAGGTCTTGGCGAGCAGGTCGAGCGCCTGTTGCGCGCCGGTTGTCACCGTAACGTCTTCCGGGGTGATGAGCACATCAAAGTCTTTCATGAGGCGACAAATCACCTCTTTTGTCTGAGTGCGGCCGGGGCTTTCCCCGTATTGCAAACCGGCGATGCCCTCCTGGAGGATGGCGTGAGCGGCGACTTCTCCTACGGTATCGAGGGGCAGACGGCGAACGTCGGGCATACCGCCCGAAAGCGAGATGATGTCGGAGCGTGAAGCGGCGGCAAACAAATCGCGCACCGCACTGGTACGCATCGTCTCCACGCGTTCGGCGTAGAGGTCGACCCATTCGTCAAACTGTATCAATCCCGCTTCAGCCATGGTGCCAATATACCACACTCATTGTTCGAGCAGGCTATTGACGAGCGCGACCGCCCGGACGAGTGCCGCGTAGGTCGGCTCAACGGTCTGCGGAGTGCATGAAACCTTAACGCGCATGATACCCCGCTTGTGGTCGAGCCAGGTGGTGGTGCCCGCCCGGGGTTGGCAATCGCCCTGTTCAGGGAGGCGCTGGTCGTCTTCGACCAGGAGGTCTATCGCGATATGTTCTACGAGATGAGGAAGAGTCGCGCCGAGCAGTTTATCGCCAAAGTAACCGATGCCGCCCTGTTTGCAGACATGGCGCGTGAGCGTGGGACGACAGGCGAGCGCCGCCGCCGCGAGCTTCTTATCGACTCGTAGGTCACAGGGCGTAAAAGAGACGCGCACACTCACCGTGGCCGTAATATTTGGCGTGTTGTTTTGTGCGTCTTTGCTCGCAAAAGGAGCTTCGGGTTCAAGCGAGAGGGTGGGGTGTGGTTTATTGATGGCTTTGGCCTGGGCGAGGGGCTTAACAGAGCACTAGGGGATAATCCGGTATTGTACCGTGTACCAGCCGGTGTTGTTGCCAAGAGCACCGGTAACGCCCATTTGGAAGTCGAAGCTGTCTGAGCGCCCATCGAAGGGTCCGCGGTCGTTGACCGTAGCGATGCAGGAAAGCCCCGTCTTTGGACAATAGAGTTCAACCTGTGTTCCGAGAGGCAGACTTTTGTGTGCTACCCCCATGCTCGTTATGGTGGTAACCGCGCCCGATGCCGTCCTCTTGCCCAAAAAGCCATCGCCGAGCGTCGCGTAGTTTGTGGCGAGCGTGGTTTTCCAGGGGTTTTCTTCCACAACGGGCTCAGGCTCAACATTTGCGGGGGCTTCTGCAGCGGGGGTTTCGGGTACGCGTTCAGCGTCAGTTTCGGGTGGTAGCGTTTCTCGTTCGATAGGCACCACCAGTTCGGTTGCCTGTTCTGAGCTCGTGTCGTTTGAGGCAAGCGCGAATTTATCTTCAGACGCGACCGGCTCCGCGGGCAATGTGCTCTGGATGCGTCCAACACCCAAAACTTTGGTCACGGTTACGGGGACAAAATCGCCAAAGGCAAGGGTGAGTGTCGAAACCATGAAAAACAAAGAGAGTGCCAAGGCAGCGGCTGCTTTTGGTATCCTTCTGCTCATTCTTCGCTTAAACCTACCATCCCAATCAAAATGCTCATCAAAAAGACGATTTTATACTTCTAATAGAAAAGCCGTCAACACAACTTCCTTATTCTACACCATGAGCCGCCCCTTGGACAGCCAAATAGGGGCTTGACTTTTTCTCGCTGTATGATAGTTGCGATAAATAGTAGAAAAGAGGGGTGAGAATCGCTAAATTATAGAAGTTTTTTATAGAAACCGGGCAGCTATATCCATGTGTCAAAACTCTGGGTATCCGGTGGAACAACAATCCAGAGCACAAGATACAAGGGAAGGACAACGTACCAGCTGAGCACGGCAAGTATCAATGCTATTATGCGTATAGTTGCATGATTGAGCTTAAAATATTCAGCTAAGCCACCGCAGACGCCCGCAATTTTTTTGTTGCGCATTGAGCGGTAGAGCTTCTTGCTCAAGGGTCGGTCGAGCTTATCTTTGCGCGCCGCTATGACCAGAAGTATTCCAACGGCGATGACGACCAATGAGCTGGTAACTCCCCCGATGATGCCGATAATCCTCCAGAGTCCAGCGAAGAAATCTCCAAAGACATGCTCAGCGAGTTTCCAGACACCCAAAAGCACGAGAAGGCCGCCAATGATGAGCGCGACTTTGTTCTTATCAAATTCTCGATTCATACTCATGCCACCTTGGTTACAAGCAATCAATCGGCAGTTTTTAACTTAGTTAAAGGGCCAGATGCCGCCCCAGGGAACCGAGTGGCTTTCCGGCGGCGAGAAGGGCGGTAAAAAGACAAAGATGCGGCCAATCTCGCCGAAGTTCCAGATGCCGACTATCAAAGCGATTGAAAGGAGCAGCGAGCCGCAGAGATTAAAGATACTTTTTTCCGTGGCGCCTCCGATGATAAACAGGCCGATGGCCACCAGAAGCACCGGCCATAAATACACAAAAGTGAGTATGAACGCGCTGGCTGTGATGATTTCGAGCGTCCAGAATTGCAGCGCTACTCCAACCGTAATGAGGAAGATTGCGTGTCCCGCCCGCGCGAGGCTCCAGCCGTTTTTACCCGGAGTACAAAGCGCTACAAAGCCAAAGGCGACTATGACCAGTGGCCAAAAGTTCCATATCGATAGCTCAAAAAAGGTACCGAGAAGGGCGAGAATACCGATGGCGACCAACAGTATTCCGAGTGCGATGCCCGTATGAATACGACTGCGGGAAGACGTGTTTTGGTCGGCAGGATTGGATGCGTCATAGGTTTGAGGATTGCAGGCGGTATAGGCACAGCCAGGTGCTCCTGTCGCGGATGTTCCTGTTGCGTGTGGTCTCGTTGTGTGGGCTTGTGATGGGGAAGTATCCGACGCTTTTGTCCCCGTTGCTCCTGCCGTGTTCGCTGCCCCCGCTACGCCCGCTGCCCCCGTTGCTCCCGGCGCTCCTACTGTACCCGGCGCAAACGGTTCTGCTGGCGGTATCCCTGATGCGGGCATCTTAGCCGCGGCTGCTTGTGCAAAGGACGCTTCAGCTTGAGGCGTTTCCATCGAAGCTTCCCTCGCCGCTTCCGTTGTGTGAACATTCGGGTACGGTTCTGCGTACGTCTCCGCGTTAGGCGCCGCTGCCGCTGCCGAAGCTGCTGTCGCCGAGGGCGCTCTTTCGCTTGTTGAGTACGCTTGTACGGGATTGGGTTTTACGTCGATATAGTCCGGGTAAGCGCCGGAGCGTTTAGGCATGACAATCATTGCGATGAGATAGATGATTATCGGGAAGCCAAAGCCGGCCAGGACAAAGATGACGGTCAGTATGCGTATAAGAGTCGCGTCAAGCTCAAAGTAGTCCGCAATCCCGCCGCAGACTCCGGCGATGATAGCGTCATCACTTTTACACAGCCGTTTATTCCTGTTCATAAGAGCCGTTCCCGTTTACGAATCAAATTGCGGTCCCTTTTGTATGGCCAAAATCTGACGTGCCATGATTTAATCAGCACTTCCCTAACCATCGCTTCTCTGAGCGCTCTGTATACGATACGTAGCGCAGCCCATGACAAGCACCTCCCCATAGTGACCGATACGCCCCCAGAAGCCTATCGCCCGTTGTCAACTTGTAAGACAACAGGCGCGATTGTGTAATATCCCCCCACTGTTACAGATACGCTCGCCACTCTCGGCTTTGCGGCTAGGCGGGTTTTATGCCTATGTAGACGGTGACGGTGCTGTTTTTGGGGGTTTTGGCTTTGGCGGCGGGGTCTTGGGCGACGACTTTGTCAATCAGGGAGGCCTGGTCGGTTGGCTGGGT
>JAISFJ010000155.1 GCA_031263665.1 Coriobacteriales bacterium | reverse complement strand
GCGGTTATTGGTCACGGAATAAAAGAGCGCGCGCTTTTGTTGCAGCGTCTGCGCGTAGTCTTTGGTTATCAGATACGGCTTGTTGCTGTGCTTCATTTCGCAGAGGTTGATGATGCCATCCGCCCGATCAATCACCAAATCTATCTGCGCCCCTCCCTGTTCTGTCTGGCACCGCCAGGTGCTGATGTTCGTGGCGACCCCGGCTATTCCCAGCTTCTGCTTTATCTGGTCAATATGCCAGAGACAGGCTATCTCAAAAGCATAGCCTGCCCAGGCATGGGTACTTCCAGAATTGATGTCGTTTAGCCAGTTTCCGCTTTGCGCTCGGGCAGCACCACGCATCTTCTGCAAGTAGAATAGGGTAAATGGGTCTATCAACTGAAAAACAGCACCATTGCGCCTGTTGCCAAACTCATCAAACCGGCGGATAAAACCACATTGCTCCAGGTCTTTCAACGTCTTGGTCAGTGTGCCTCCGTCTGCGATTTTGCTGGCGGTAATGATTTCTTCTCTGGTCAAGCCCCTCCTTTTGGAGGCGAGAGACTCGACTATCGCGATGTAGCGCTCCGGCCTGTCAAAGAGAGATGAATACAGCGCGTCGTATTCATCAATCAGGGCACCGTTTGCGCTGAAGCAAAGCGCGTCTATGTTCTGCGCTATGCTCATCGACTCGTGCAACTGGTCGAGGTAGTAGGGGATGCCGCCAAATACCATGAAGGCTTCGAGTATCTGCGGGCGCTCAAAGACCATCTCGCGGGCTTGAAAGTATTGCTCGCATTCGCCAAGCGGAAACGGCTTCAGGCGGATACGTCTGGTAACGCGGTTATGCAGGCCCCCGCGATTGGCAAAGAGCTTTTTGGTAATCCAGGAGGTAGCCGACCCACAGGCGATGAGCAAGATGTCCTCTCTGGCCGATGCCCAGCCGTTCCAAAATCCCTCCAAGGCGCTGATGAACTCCGAGCGCTTTGTGTCCATCCAGGGCATCTCATCGAGCAGAATTACTTTTTTTTGCTGCTCTGAATTCTGGATGATGAGCTGCTTTAATCTGTCAAAGGCATCGTACCAATCCTTTGGAGCCCCCGTGTCGCGCAAGCCGTATTCATTGAGCGCCACATTAAATCGGGCAAGTTGCCGCGCGGTTGTTACCCCCGCGTACCCGGTGAACACAAAGCTGAAGCGGTCTTTGAACGTCTCACGAACGAGATAAGTTTTCCCAACCCTTCGTCTGCCATACACCACGATGAACTCTGGTTTCCGTGCGCGATAGCACTCCTCAAGAAGGCGCCTCTCCTCATCACGGGCAATCAGTATCATGCTCACTCCTTAAACAAAAATGTCATATCTGGCGGTTTCTAAGCATTTTAACATACTTTCAGCCAGTTATGACATTTTAGTGTGCCACACGGTTGGTGTGCACGGCGCGCGCTGTTACGGGTGATTCATAGTCTTTTTTTGAATACTTGGTCCATTCAAGTTCAAAGGCTTCGCAAGGCTCATTCCCAGCCATCGTCAGCATCCAAAGGAAGACTCAGCGCGGAGCGCTCACCACGAACTTCGGCATCAGTGTAAGTTTTTACCGAAGTATCCGCCAGACGTCGAGCTGCCTCGGCATCAATAAGCCTGTCTTCGAGTTCCTCGATGTGTCGAATAAAGCCCTCGAATTGTTCCTGAGTGAGCATTACACCGGAAACTGAGCCGCGGTTGAACACATAGACCGCGTTTTCCCTTTCCGCAGCCAAATCGAATATCCTTGCGGGTGACTTTTTTACCTCAGTAACACTTGCTGTCGGCACATTCAAAGTATACATAGGCACCGCAATAACCTCCTAAAGATTTTTAACAGACTACTATAAGTCATCAAAAAATCTACCCACATGGCATCAGCAGTGTTTCGCACACGCTTTAGTGGGCTTCGGCCCAGTTGGGGCCCAGGCTTACGTCGGCTACGAGGGGGACCTTGAGGGTGGCTACGCCCTCCATGACCTCTTTTACCAAGGAGGAGAGCTGCTCAATCTCGCTTTTTGCGCAGTTAAAGTCGAGTTCGTCGTGAACTTGAAGCACCATCTGTGAGACGAGCCCCTCGGCTTCAAGGCGGCGGACAACCTCAATCATCGCGATTTTGATGATGTCGGCCGCGCTGCCCTGCATGGGATGATTCATGGCCGTGCGCTCACCAAAACTGCGCATGTTTGAGTTGCTGGAACGCAGCTCCCGAATGTGACGTTTGCGCCCGTACAGCGTCTGCACCCACCCTTTTTCATGAGCCTCTTCCACGGTCTCATCGAGGTAGCGCCGCACCTGCGGATACGCCTCAAAATAGCGGTTTATCATATCCTGCGCCTCCTGAAAACTCACGCCGAGCGACTGCGAAAGCCCGTAGGCCTGCTGGCCGTAAACGATGCCAAAGTTGACCGCCTTGGCACGCGAACGCAGCTGCGGGTCGACATGCTCAACGGGCACTCCAAAAACACGCGCCGCCGTGGAGGCGTGGAAGTCCTCACCCTCAACAAAGGCCTCGATAAGCCCCTCATCGCCGGAAAGATGCGCGAGAAGCCGAAGCTCAATTTGCGAATAATCCGCAGAGAGAAAGACGGCCTCGTCCTCTTCAAAAACAGACGCATCGGGGATAAATGCCGTGCGTATTCTGCGCCCCATTTCGGTGCGTACGGGAATGTTTTGCAGATTGGGGTCGCTTGAGGACAGGCGCCCTGTCGCGGCGACCGTCTGGTTATAGGAGGTATGGATGTGATGGTCGCTTTCGATGAGTTGGGGCAGCGCGTCGAGGTAGGTCGATTTGAGCTTGGCGAGCTCACGGTACTCAAGCATGATGCCGGGAAGCGGGTGCCCCTTTCGGAGCTCCTGGAGGACCGTTGCCTCGGTGGAATAACCGGTGCGCGTCTTTTTGATAACGGGCAGCTTGAGCTTCTCAAAAAGAATGGTGCCGAGCTGCTTGGGAGAATCGAGGTTAAAGTCCTCCCCCGCCTCCGCAACCGCGGTCTCGCGCAGCGTGGCGATGCTGGCCGCCACCGTCTTTCCCAAATCCTTGAGAATCAGAGGGTCAACGTTTACGCCCCAGCGCTCCATCTGCACGAGTACGAGCACCAGCGGCATCTCGATTGTCGAGAAACACTCGAGCGAGTGGTCATCCTCAAGCCGTTGCCTCAAGATGGTCGCGAGCTTGAGAAAGGCCGCGACGCGAATGGCTCCCTGGGAGAGTTCCTCGGTTGGCTCGGGAAGCTCGTCGGGTAAAAACTGGTCGAGCAGCAACTCCTGTTGCGCGTAGTCCTGCGAAGAATCGAGCAGGTAGGCGGCCAAAGAGAGGTCAAATATGCGCTGAGAATCGAGGGAGGATGCCTTAAGCATCGCGGGCCGCGCGCTGTTGGGCGCAATGAGGTCCTGGAGAAACGCCTTGCTGTCGTGCACGACGAGTGGAGCCTTTCGCACAACGCGCGCACACACGGCGTCGAGTTCCTCTTCCTCAAAAAGCATTACGCTATTTGTACTGGCAATATAGAGGATGCGGGCGGTGTCAAACAGTGAGTCCCCCGTACGCGCTTCGAGAAGCACGGCGAGCTCTGCGTCATCTTTTAAGGCCGCCTCGAGCGCCTGATGCGCAGCGTCGCCTCGCACGGGCGGATTGAACACGAGAGGTATGCCCTCCAGCCTGGCGAGTTCGCCGTTTTCTGAAGTGGCGGCCGCCGGTTTTTCTCCGATAAGAGCGAGCACCTTTCTGAGCTGAGAGTTGAGCGCAAACTCGCTGAATGCCTCGGTGACGGCCGAGACGTCATAGGAAGGAAAACTCACCTGCGTAAGGTCGCAGTCGATAGGGACATCGCGGACGATGGTCGCAACCTCTTTACTTGCGCGCGCCTGGTCTTTGTTGTTGCGCACGTTTTCACCCAGTTTGCCCTTGAGCTCTTCGGCATGGGCGAGCACTTCTTCCAAGGTGCCATACAGCCGCAGCAGCTTGGTAGCCGTCTTGAGGCCAACGCCGGGAACGCCGGGGATGTTATCTGAGCTGTCCCCCATAAGGCCCAGGTAATCGGGCACGTGCTCGGGCATGACACCCCATTTCTCCATAACGGCGGCGGGGTCATAAATCACCACGTCGGTCATGCCCGTCTTTGTGTTGATGATGGAAGTGGTCTCGCTTGCCAGCTGAAGCGCATCCTTATCGCCGGTGACAAGCAGGCATTTAACACCCTCGCGCTCTCCGTTGGTCGCCAGAGTGCCTAAGATGTCATCGCCTTCCCAGCCGTCGAGCTCAACGACAGGGATGTCCATCGAGGTGAGCAGGCGCTTCATTATCGGAAACTGCGCCTTGAGGTCGGGGTCGGTAGGAGGACGTTGCGCCTTGTATTTCTCAATCGTCTCGAGCCGAAACGCGGGAATGCCGTGGTCAAACGCGCACACGACACCGTCGGGCTTAAAGTCATCCACCAATTTGAGAAGCATCGACAGAAAGCCGAAGCAGGCATTTGTGGGACGCCCGTCCGGCGCCGTCATATAGGGTGGAACCGCGTGAAAGGCGCGGTGCATGAGTGAATTTCCGTCGATTATCGCAACTGTCCGCATAACCACAACCAATCTGTTGTTGAGCATTGCTGTTGTAAGGGAAAGCACCGATTGAGTCGTTGCCCCCCTCCCCTTCTTTCTTGCGGGCACTTCTAAAAACATCCGGCCCTCAGTCGACCTTCACCCGAGCTCATCCGGTCCTCATCCGACCCAAGGAGTAGGCTCGAGCATAATCCACTATAATCTAAGAATCTATTCGGATAAACGATAATTGGAAATTGGAGCGGGTATGTTCACTAAAGAGCCAGTCAGAGGTATGCATGATGTGCTTCCAAAAGAAATGGAGATACGGGAATCGCTGCTCAGAACCCTCCAGGACCTCTACGGAAGGTTTGGGTTTATGCGCATAGAGACGCCCTGCCTCGAAAGAATAGAGAACCTGTCCAACAAGCAGGGCGGCGAAAATGAGAAACTCGTCTTTCAAATCCTGAAAAGGGGCGACAAGTTAAAGCGCGGCCTTGAAAGCCACTCCGTTTCCGTTGAAGATATTGTGGACTGTGGGCTACGTTACGACCTCACCGTCCCTCTGGCGCGATACTACGCGAATAATTCCGAGCTTCTCCCCACGCCGTTTAAGGCCTTGCAGATTGGGCCCGTCTGGCGAGCGGACCGCCCGCAAAAGGGGCGCTACCGGCAGTTTACTCAATGCGACATCGACATCTTGGGAGACGCCTCCGTTAATGTTGAGATAGAGCTCATATACGTCACGTCGCTGTTTCTTGAGCGCGCGGGTATTCAGGGTTGCCGGATACTGCTCAACGACCGCCGCGTCCTCCGGGCGCTTGTTGAGAGCTGCCATTTTCCCGAGGACGCCTACGCCGACGTACTCATCATTCTCGATAAGTATGACAAGATAGGCCTCGACGGCATCCGGTCGGAACTTGAAAGGGGCGGCTATCCCAGCGCCTGCATAGAGAGCTACGTGGAGCTTCTTTCGCATTTTCTTGAGGCGCCCGACCGCATCGGCTACTGCCGCTTTATCCTTGGTGGCGACGGCTTGGGCGGCGGCGCGGGCGGCAGCAGCGATGGTAAAGGTGCAGGCGCGGGCGGCTTGGGCGGCGGGAACGGTGGCACAAATGACGCACGTAGTCAGGGCAAGGCGGCACTCGATGACCTCGAACGGATAATCGAGGGAGTTTCTGCGATTTCCTCGGGCACACACGTACCGGAATTTGACCTGTCCTTGGTGCGCGGCATGGGCTACTACACGGGAGCCATCTTTGAGATTACCTCCACCGATTTTGCCGGGTCATCCATCGCAGGTGGCGGTCGCTACGACAAGATGATTGGCCAATACACCGGCAAGGATGTGGATGCCTGCGGGTTTTCCATCGGATTTGAGCGAATCGTGCGCGCGCTGATGGAAAAAGAATCGACCGCAGACGGCGCAGAGGCGACACCATGCATTGCCATTCTCTACCCCCAGGATGCCGACTCCGCAGATGTCGCCCTGCTACAAAAAGAATGCGCGTCTGCCCGCCAATCCAACATGACCATCTCCGTTTTGCGAGCCAACAAAAACCTCCACCACCAAAAAAAACTCCTGCAAGAGATAGGCTACACCGAGTTCATCACCTTCGAACTCCCCGA
>JAISFJ010000150.1 GCA_031263665.1 Coriobacteriales bacterium | reverse complement strand
GAATCCGGCGAAGCCAGTGAGGGGTAGCGATGGGTAAACCAACCGGGTTCATGGAGTATCAGCGCGTTGACGCCACAAACCGCCCCATTGCGGAGCGGATACGGGACTTTGAGGAATTTCACGCGCTGCAGCCCACAGACGTGCTCACCGAGCAGGCCGCGCGTTGCATGGACTGTGGCGTCTCGTTTTGCCACGCCGGCACAAGCGTCGACGGACTTTCCATAGGCTGTCCGCTCTCAAATCTCATTCCCGAAATTAACGACCTGATGTATCGTGGCCTTTATGACATGGCCTACGAGCGCCTGCGCAAGACGCATCCTTTTCCGGAGTTTACCGGGCGCATCTGTCCGGCGCTTTGTGAGGGGTCCTGTACGCTCGGCGAACACGAACTGCCGGTTACCATCAAAGACATCGAGCACTTTCTCGACCGCTACGCCACGGCTCACGGCTCCTTAAAGCCGCGCCCTCACTCGCCGCGCACGGGTTATAAGGTCGCGGTCATCGGCTCAGGCCCCGCGGGCTTGTCCTGCGCAGAACACCTCAACCAGCTTGGCGAGACGGTCACGGTTTTTGAGCGCGCTGACCGCCCCGGCGGGCTGCTCACCTACGGCATCCCCAACATGAAGCTCGACAAGGCCGTAGTCGCCCGTCGCGCTCAGATTATGCAAGATGAGGGCGTGCGCTTTGAGCTCGGCGCGGAGGTTGGCGCGGCTGTTCCGCTCGCTCGTCTGCTCGATGAATACGATGCCCTCGTGCTCTGCGGAGGCGCGACTCAGGCGCGGATGCTTACCGTGCCTGGCGGTACGCTCACCGGTGTGACGCCGGCCGTCACCTATCTCACCAACGCGACCCGCGTACTCGTCGATGAGGATTTTGCGGGCGAGGAATACCTCAATGCCGCCGACAAGAATGTTTTTATCGTCGGCGGTGGCGATACCGGCAATGACTGCGTCGCGACCGCGATACGCCAGGGTGCGAAAAGCGTGACTCAGTTTGAGATAACGCCCAAGCCGGTTGAGACGCGCGCCAAAAATAACCCCTGGCCGCTGTGGCCTCGCGTCTTTAAGACCGATTACGGCCAGTACGAGGCCATCGAGGTTTTTGGCGCCGACCCGCGCGAGTTTGAGACCTCCGTTAAAGAGGTCATCGGCGATGAAAACGGCCGCGTAAAAGCTGTCTGCGCGATGCGCTACAAGGACTTTAAGCCACGGGAAGGCACCGAAGAAGTGCGCCCAGCCGAGCTTGTTCTCATCGCCATGGGATTTCTCGGTCCGGAACGCACACTGGTTGAAGCGCTTGGTTTGGAGTGTGACCCGCGCGGCAACGTAAAAACCGCACCGGGCAGCTACGCGACCTCCCTGGCCTCCGTATTCTCCGCCGGCGATATGCGCCGCGGCCAAAGCCTCGTAGTCTGGGCCCTCATGGAAGGCCGCCAAGCCGCTCAAGAATGCCACACCTTCCTCCAAAAACACTGAGGAAACGATGAAAAGACCTACGCTCACCTTTCTTGGTACGGGTGCTTCTTGTGGGGTGCCGAGTTATTACTGTGGTTGTGCGGCCTGTGAGGAAGCCCGCGTTGACCCACGGGCGGCGCGCGATTGCTCGGGGCTGCTCATCTGTGGCTTGCAGCACACTCTGATTGATGCGGCGCCCGAACTGCGAACACAGCTTATTCGCGAGCGGGTAAGCACCATCGACCAGGTGCTTTTTACTCATGAACACTTCGACCATGTTGGCGGCATCCCTCAGCTCGAGTTCTTTGTGCGGCTGAGTTCTAAAAAGCCGCTTCCCATCTACGCGAGCAAAGAAACCCTCGCGGCCATCGAGCAGCAGTTTGGCTTTATGTCTGAGGTGCTCAAGCCCCATCTTTTAGAGCCGTTTGCGCCCGTGCGTCTCGATGGCATACTCTACACGCCTTTGCCGGCGGCTCACAGTAAAGGTGCCTTCGGTTTTCTTATTGAGCCGCAGGGTGAAGAAAGTCCCGCCGCCCCCACCTCAACCTCGCCGCCTGTGCGCGTCGCTTATTTTCCGGATACCGGACCGCTTCCGCCTCAAACGCTTAAGCGCTTAAGCGCACTCGACATCCTCATTATCGACGCGACTTTTAACGGTAAAAATTGGATGCCCGATTCACATCATACGATAGACGAGGCCATCGCTTGCGCCTTGGCCCTTGGGGCTGAGTGCACCTATCTCACCCACCTTACGATGCACTATGACAAACCCATAACGCTTGAGGAGCTTAAGGAGAAGCTCAAACCGTATCAGGGAGCCATTCGAGTCGCTTATGATGGATTAGGCGTACCCTTGTCATGATATGTGGTACACTTCCTCCAAAAATCAGCACTTGCGTATGATACCGTTTATCCGAATCGGCTTAGATGAGTGGTGTTCTTATTTGGTAGTGTCGGGTATTCTTCATTTTGTGAGTCTGCTTGGCAAAGTGGCAGTTCTGTGGGAGGACATAAGAAGAAGCGCGTTCAGCAAAGAAGCGCGGTGAAAGGGTAAGGAACGGTAAGGTAATAAGAGGAGAGAAAGAGGAAAAACGTGACAGAGACGATAGATATTCATGCACCTGGGGTAGAAGTCAAGAAATCCGCCTGTTATTTTTGTCATCAGAACTGCGGTGTTCTTGCCTACGTAAAAGACGGGAAGGTCCTCAAAATCGAGGGCGACCCGGCTCACCCCACCAACACGGGAGGTCTGTGTTGTCGCGGCAACATCGCGCTTCTCCATTTGGAGCATCCGGCGCGCATCAACCATCCTCTCAAACGCAAGGGAGCGAAAGGCTCAAACGAGTGGGAACAAATCGGTTGGGACCAGGCGATTGCAGAAATTGCCGAACGTCTTAACCAAATCAAGGCGGAAAGCGGGGCGGAAGCCGTCGCGACGGCGGGCGGGACGCTGAGAACCGAGGACTGGTCACGCAGACGGTTTATGAACATGTTTGGCAGTCCAAACAGCTTCCACAACGCGCTTTTGTGCTGGATTCCCACCTTCATGGTGGAGACGGCCGTGAGCGGTTGGAGCCCGTTTGAGACCGACCTTGGTACGAGCAAGGTACTCATCTTGTGGGGCGTCAATCCCGGTGCGGCTTCCATGCCCGGTATGCACGGCTATTATGACCTGCAGAAAGCCGGTCTGAAAATCATCGTGGTCGACCCGCGCTATTCGGAGACCGCGACGCACGCCGACCTCTGGCTTCCGCTCAGGCCGGGCTCGGACACGGCGCTTGCGCTCGCGATGCTTCAGACCATCATGTATGAAACGCTTTATGACCAGGATTTTGTCACCAACTGGTGCGTCGGCTTCGAAGAGTTGTGGGAACATATGGCCCCCTACAGCCCCGAGTGGGCTTCCGAGCTCACATGGCTTGAGCCCGAGCTTATCAGGGAAGCCGCTCGTATGTACGCGAACAACAAGCCGGGCAACATCCAGTGGGGTTGCACGGCCGACCAGCTCGGCAAGAGTTCGGGTGCCGGTATGCACGCCCGCGCCATCATGCGCGCCATCACCGGCAACCTCGATTGTCCGGGTGGCGACCTCATGCCAGGGCCCTCGATGACCTTTCTTTGTGACGAGGAAATTGAGGCCAACGATTGGTTGCCCGATGAACAAAAAGCCAAGCAGATAGGCGCGGATAAGTTTAAGCTCACCTCATGGCCGGGTTATCAGATTATCTCCGACACGGCCAAAGAGACCTGGGGCAAGGCTCCCACCGCCGAGTGGATGTGTGAGGCGCACGGGCCGAGCGTCTTTAAGGCCATTTTGACCGGCGACCCGTATCAGGTGCGCGCGCTCATC
>JAISFJ010000136.1 GCA_031263665.1 Coriobacteriales bacterium | reverse complement strand
CTGTCCCACTCGCTGCCGTCAGCTTCGGCGGAACTGAACCATCTCAACACCGTCGCCAAACGGTAGTTGGACGCCGTGGATAAGCCGTGCTCGCGCCGCATCAACATCGGTAACAACCGCGCCGCCAACAAGAGCCACCCCGTAGTCGAACAAAATCTCCGAGCAGACCGCGCTCGGCCCAACGATGACCGTTCGAGCGCTCTGGCTCAACTCGAGCAGACGCGGGAGGGTCTTGTTGGTCGCGGCGGTACCGGTGATGATGACGAGATCCTGCTCGGGGAGAACGTATTCGCTGGCGGGGTCGGGCAAATCGCCGTTGGAAGGACTGCGCTCCAGTATCGTCAACTCGCAGTGTTCCGCGTACGCTTCCAAATGATGAAAATGACCGACGACCGCCACTTTTCTGCCAAACATTCGCTCTATTTCGGCGGAGATGATTTCGCCCTGCCGCCTTATGACGGGGTCGCCGTTGGCCAATTTGGGTGTCGGCGAATCTGCAGGCGACACCTGCTTGAAGCACTCGGCCAAACCAGGATTATGCGCGCCGATGTTATACCAGGCGTTAAGCGCCGCGACGCCGATGCTCGCTTCCTCAAAGCGCCAGGACTTAGCGTAGGCTGCCATTTCGCGCAGGTCGAGCTTGTTGGCAAAAGCCGCACTCCCGCCGAGGAAATCCGCTCCTTTGCCGAGGCCTACGCCGCCGCTGACGGTCATGGCGATGCCGATTCCCTCTTCGCTTGCCACATAGCTCCACCGCCTGCCGAGGCTCCAGGCGACAACTCCAATGCCGCGCGGGACTCCGTCAATCAACCGGTCGTATAACTCCCAAGAACGCTTTGCTGACATCATAGAAAACTCCCTCGTAGTTCGCTCACAGGCTACCTTCCCTGTGAACAAAATTCTCCCTCTGCAAAAAACCTCTTCTAACCCACATGGTCCGAAGCCATGATTATAGCACCCATGGTAAAATGAGTCGTTGACTGGGGATAAGGCTGCCGACATACCCCCACGGCGCAACCGCGCGAAACAAATGTACAGCTTGGAGCAGGAGGCAGGGATGGCCAAGGACTTCTTTGAGGCGACTCAGGACGCGTTGCCGCTCCTGAATAAAACGGAGCGAACGCTCTTTAACTATGTGGTCAAAAACATGGACACTGTCAAAGACATGAGCATCAAAAAATTCGCGACCGAGCACTACCTCTCCACCACGACCATTTTTCGCTTTGCCCGAAAGCTGGGATTTTCCGGCTACAGCGACTTCATTAACAGCCTGCTTGTCACCGAACATCACAATCATTTGCCATCAGTACCCCAGGTTATCCACAATAAAATCTATTCCGAAGAGTACCTGAAAAATGTTATGGAAGCAATCCGCGTCATGCCGGTCGCAAAGGTTAATCAGGTTCTTGAGGTTCTCTCGCGTAAACCCAACGTCTACATTCTCACGGACACCAATGCCAGCGAACTGGGAAGATACTGCGAAAAACTCTTCTTAGGAATTGGGAGCCGAACCTACTTTCCGGAAGTCCCGTATCAGACCATTGCCATGATAGACCTGCTGCAAGATGATGATTTGCTGATTATCCTGTCCTATTCGGGCGAGGAAGCCGGCCTGATTACTATGGTCGAGCACATATGCCATAATAAACGCCCCTTCCTCCTTTCCATAACCCGGGCCGACAACAACACTATCCAGAATATGTCCGACGCAAACTTCTACGTCTTTGCGGATGAGATTCACATGAACGGCATCAATCTGACCTCGCAGGTAGCGATGTTGATGATTCTGGAGCTACTCGTGTATCGCGCGCTTGACGCCAACGAGTAAAGCGGCCCGCACTCACGCTGCCTTGGCATCTGCCGCGAACCTATCGACACCTCGTGTCGGCAACTTGTATTGGCAACTTGTATCAGCGCCCCACAACTGCGGCTTGCAATTGCAGCCCACATCCAAGAAGTAACAAAATTCACACGTGAGTAAATTCATCCACCTTTATTACCATCAAAACAAAAACGGTACAATTGCTGCCATCGCTCACGTTTGCGGTGTATTCTTGCGGCACGTGGCAAAGTTCTTGTAACACGCGATAAAGTGCCGCGACACGGCGGGGGCGCCAACAAAAAGAAGGAGAACGACTATGGCAAAAATCATCGTAGCTTTGGGTGGCAATGCTCTTGGCGACAACGCGCGGGAGCAGTTGAACAAGGCAGAGCAGGCATCGCGCGCCATAGCCGACCTCATAGAGGCGGGGCATAACCTCGTTATCGTGCACGGCAACGGCCCGCAGGTAGGGCAAATCAATCTCGCCTTTGAGGTGAGTCACAAAATGGGCGAAACGCCGGCCGTGCCCTTTGCGGAATGTACGGCCATGAGTCAGGGCTATATCGGGTACCATCTCCAACAAGCCATCGACGAGGAACTCGTTTCACGCGGGCATGACGACATCCCGGTAGTCACCATGCTTACGCAGGTGGTGGTAGACGAGCATGACCCCGCGTTTTCTCACCCGACCAAACCCATCGGCGACTACTACGATAAAGAAACGGCGGCCCAGCTCATGGCCAATACGGGCGAGCCCTACGTTGAGGACGCGGGCAGGGGCTGGCGCCGCGTAGTGCCATCTCCCAAACCGGTAGACATCTACGAGAAGCTGACGCTGGCCGCGCTCATAAACGACAACCAGGTTGTCATCGCCTGTGGTGGCGGCGGTATTCCCGTGGTCTATCGCGGCAAGCGCTATCACGGAGTGGACGCGGTCATCGATAAGGATTTTGCGGCCGCTAAACTCGCACATCTCATTGACGCTGACTTCCTGCTCACCCTGACGGCGGTACAGCGCGTGTTTGTAGACTTCAACACTCCCGCACAACGTGCCTTAGACACGATGACCGTAGCCGAGGCAGAGCGTTACATGGCCGAGGGTCAGTTTCCCGCCGGAAGCATGTTGCCCAAGGTGCAGGCCGCCTGCGAGTTTGTCAACGGCGCCGCTGGCCGCCGCGCCATCATCGCCGCCTTAGACCAAGCCGCCCAAGCCCTAACCGGCACCACCGGCACCACAATCCTGCCCTAAAACCATACTGGGACGGTTTTGCGTTTTTGGCGCGTGTCTCATTGTCTCACAGGGTGTAGGGCGCAGGGGATGGCGTAGTAGGTCCAGGTGCCGATGAGGGGTTCGCAGTCCTCGATGTCGGCGTTGGTGAGGATGTTGACGTTTGAGCGCCACATGCCCGAAAGGTGCGGCTCACCCTGTTCTTCTTCGGGATACCACCATCCGTACTCGACGCTTATCACGCCATCGACTATCT
>JAISFJ010000063.1 GCA_031263665.1 Coriobacteriales bacterium | reverse complement strand
GAAAGTCAAATTGCGGAAGAAGATATACCTCGGCTTGAGGCGCTGCTTGAGCAGGTCACGCGTGCGCAAGAGTCTCTCGATGGCGCCATTGGTAAGGCCGAGCAGGCGAAGGAGACTTTTTTTGAGGATGAACGGCAGGAGTTGGCCCAACACGCGCAGGACGCCGCCGCGTATCGTAAACAGATGCTCGATTTGAGTAGCCAGCTTATCGGCTACGATGTTGCCGCCATGACCAGCGCACTCAGCTTGGAGCGCGCCTGGACGCTCATCGTCGACGCTGACGCCGACATGCGCTCCGCGGTTGAGGTTGTGGCCGAGAACGGGACGCGTTCTGTTGCGGAGTCCCGCGACTACAATCAGAGTGCGCTTGACAAGTTTGCTCTTGCACAGGAGGCGCTCACCGCCGCGACGGATGCTTTTGCCAACGTGGAGACCAAGGCCCTCAGCGATTATCTCAGCGCAAAGACGGCGTCTGCTGAGCTTGCTCTCGCCTCTGACCAGGCGTTTTTAGATGGCGACCGCGCCACCGCCACCGCCAAGAACAAAGAGTTTGTCACCAAGGATGCCGAAGCGGTCGAACTCGCCGCCGCGTTTCCCACCGAGCCGCTTAACCTTGTGGTCGCAGCCTACGAGGAAGCAACAAAGCAGATTCGCGAAGATTACAAAATCGTACGCTCTCAGGCGGCCGATGTTGATGTCTATTTGCGCGCCTATCTGGGCGTAAGCGTTCAGTAGAATCTTAGGGGAGTTGGGCGGGTAAAAGTGGGTGCTGAGTACAAAGACGCGGGGTTTCCCTTATAATAGAGGCGTGTACGGGGAAGTCTTTATTTGGAGGACTGATGGCAAGATTGACCGAATATGTGGATGAGCTCGTCCAGGAAGTAGGTCCACGGCCCGCAGGTACTCAACAGGAGCACCAGGCAGCGGAGTTGATTGCCGCGCGACTCGATGAGTTTGGCATGAAGGTGGACATTGAGGAGTTTCCCTGCGCGCGTAATGTCGGCTGGGTCAGGGCATTTTACTACGCGCTGTGCGTCATCGGCGCGCTGCTCTGTATCTTTTTAGGGACGTTTCGCGTGGTGGGCGTTTTACTCGTCATCGTTGGTGCGGCACTCATGACCCTTGATTATCTTGGGAGAAACCCGCTGTTCTCGCTGGTCAAAAACAGTTTGAGCCAAAACATCATTGCGCGCTATATCCCACCGGGCGCCGAGTCATCCAACCGAACCAGAAAAGTGGTCATTCTCGCTCATTATGACTCGGCTCGGACGATGGTTCAGGCGGCGCCGCTACTGGTTCCTTACTACGCGCAATTGCGGCGCATCATTCGTAGCGCGATGCTTGCCCTCATCGCCCTCACCCTTTTGATGCTCATCCCCTTTCCTGCGATTGTTGTGACGATACTCTCAGTTATCGTTGGCATCGCGGCGGCGGTGGTGCTTCTGGCTCTGTTGGCGGAACTCATCAACTTCTTTATGCCCTACAACCAGGGGGCGAACTGCAACGGTTCGAGCGTTGGCGTGTTGTACGCTCTCGCCCAGGTGCTTTCGTCTGGTGAGGGAGCCGCTTCTCTGCTCCGCTCGTTTGCTCAGGGCGGCGCCGGACGTGCGGAACGCGAAAAGCAGAGTGAGCGCGATTCGCGTGTGCGACGTGGTGCTGCTGGTGCTGGCGGCGTTGCTGGCGGTGGCGTTGGTGCTGGCGGCGGCGTTGGCGCTGCTGGCGCGAATCAAGGTGAGGAATGGACGACAAGGAGCGGCACGGTGAGAGCGGGGAGGCGTACCGTTGCCGTAGATAGCAGTGGTGCCGCCGCCAAAGCCGCCGCCGGAGCCGCTGGTGCTGCTGCTGCCGGAGCCGGAGCCACCGGAGCCGCTGGAGCCACCGGAGCCACCGCCGGAGCCGCGAGAGCCGCGGATGCCGGCGTCAGGGGGGTTGTCGGCAGTGTTGAGGCTGGGCTTGAATCCAAATCCGATGGCACCTCCGATGCTGGTGGTACCGCACAAGTCGAGCACGGTGTGGCGGGAAAAACCAAGGCGGTGGCGGAAGGTCTTTTGGGCCGACTGCAAGGAGCGGTTCGTTCGCAGACAGGGCGACGCTCTCAGGACTCGCAAGACTCCCGAAGTGCGCGACGCTCTCAGGACTTGCAAGGCACGCAGTCCGCGCGAAGCTCCCGAACAGCTCAGAAAAACACGTCGTCTCCCTTTGAGAGTCTTTCTACGCGCACGGAGCAACTCTCGTCAAACAGGCAGTCTGAGCAGGGCGGACGAACCAATGAGGGCCCCTCACAGGGCGGCCCCGAGGACGTTGCCGTTCGTTCTGTGGGGGATAATCTCGCGAATCCCTTTATCTCGCAGCGCCCTCCACTTGAAGAGGTTGAAGAATCAAATCGTCTGCGTGAGGAAGAACGCGCGCGGCGCTTGGAAGAGCAGCGCAAACGCACGCAAACGGAGCAAAGTCGTACCGAGGGCGGCAAACCGACCTGGTTTGTTAACGCCAAGAAGAATGCGGAAAAGAAGGCGGAGCGCACGCGGCGAAGTTCGGATGAGACCGAGATTGTGCGTTCTCGATTTGCTGATATGCCGATTTCGGGCAGGTTTAAGAAGGCCGATGAGGCGTTGGAGAGTCAGCCGGCCGTGACGGGGCAGGCGGCGACAGAAAAGCAACAGGCAGGTGCCGAGAGCCAGCAGGTGGCCGAGGGCCAGCAGGCAGCGGGCGAGGGCCAGCAGGCAGGCGCCGCAGGTCAACCGGTAACCGAGGGCCAGCAACCGGCGACTACGACTCAGCCGGCGGCCGAAGGGCAGCAGGTAACAACTCCGCAAACGCCGCCTGCTCCACAGATGGCGCCAATCATCCAGGCCTCGACTATTCAAACGCCGCCGGCTCCTTCGGTGGCTGTTCCGATAACCATCAGCCCGGACCTCTCCGGCCTTGACCGCCAGGCGTTTAAGGTGTTGCCGGGGAAAGAGGACAGTGCAGGTGCGGTCATCGTTCCCACAGAGGCCGGTCATGCTGGCGGCGCCGGTCATGCCGGCGGTGCTGGCGGTGCCGGTGGTGCTGTTGAGGGCGTCGCTCCCGCTCCCGCTGAGGGTGCCGCTCCCGCTTTCGCCACCTCGAGTTCCGCCGCCGCCGCTCCCACCTCGGACGTCCCCTCCGACTCCTCCACCTCCACAACCTCTGATGCCCAGGCAGCGGAATCGGTGACTTTGCGCAGCAGGTTGCGCAGTCTGCCCAATGTCGCGGCCGAAAACACCGATACCATTCCGGTGCAACAGGCAGCGCTCGACACCGAACTGGTCACCAAAGAAGAACTCTTCTCCGACCAGGGCTCGGTGGTAAACGCGACGGGCTCTTTTATTCCGCTGGGAACCACGGGTGTGATGAAGCCGGTTGGCGAGGACTTGCTTGATTATCACGACGGGGATGAGATATACGTTCACGATGCCGATGATACGACCATCTCCGAGCACTATTCAAAGACGGGTGAGTACTCGGAGCCCGAGCTTGTGAACATTCCCGATTCACGGGTAAAATCCTTCCTCGGTTCGGTAGGGGACCGTCTTTCCGGCAAGAAAAAGGAAAAACTCGACGATTCTCCTACGTCATGGCTGGGTGTGGATAAGGATTTTGACGCACGCACGGAAGGCTCCGAAATCGGCTCGTGGGAAAACTTTAACGAGGACGATGACGAGAAGTGGAGCGGCGGCGCTTTTGGCGGAGCGAGTTATGAGAAAAACGTCGAAGCGATGATGAGCCTGAGCCATGAGTTGTTAGACAAAGAGGTTTGGCTGGTGGCCTTAGGAGCAAACGAGTCAAAGAACGAAGGGTTAGCCAATCTATTTGCTAATCATAATAGCGAATTAAAGAGTGCCCTGTTTATCAACCTTTTGGGCGTGGGTATCGGGGATTTGGTGTTCACGATTTCTGAGGGGAACTATCGTCCCGCCCAGACTGACCATCGTATGCAGAGCCTCATATCGGGCGCCGCTCAGAACATGGGCATCTCCATCGAGCCGGTGGATTTCTCCGCGTTTGCGACCGATGGCACCGAGACGCTCAAACGGGGCGGGCGAGCAATCTCTCTCATGGGCCTGGGCAATCAGGTTCCCGTTGGCTGGCGATGGTCCGACGATGAGGTCTCTCGTCTGAAAGAAGATAATATGCTGGCCGTTACCGCCTTGGTTATCGAGGCAATCAAAAATAGTTAGGAAGCTGATGATTCGGCACTTCATGATTCAACACCCTGGCCCAGATAAGCACGAGGGCATCTCATGAACATCATCATCGTAGGGTGTGGCCGGGTTGGCTCCAAGCTCGCCATGCTCTTCTCAGAACGACAAGACGATGTGACCGTCATCGACGTGAACGCCGCTTCGTTTACCAGCCTGGGGCGCAATTTTGAGGGGCGTACCGTTGTTGGCGTGGGCTTTGATGAGGACGTGCTTTTAGAGGCGAACGTTGAAGAATGTGACGTTTTGGTCGCCGTTACCGACATCGACAATACGAACCTTATGATTTCGGAGGTGGGGCGCCGGCTTTTTGAGGTACCGCACGTGCTCGCCCGCCTCTACAATCCCGACCGTGAGAGCGCCTACCTGCAACTGGGCCTCGATTTCATTTGCGGCACCACGCTTGTGGCCGAGGAAATGTATTCCAAGGTTGTCGCCGGTCACGGAAGCCACGTTGACACTTTTGGGGATTTTGAGGTCCTGCAGTTTTCGCTCGACCTCAGCTCTGAGGGGACCGATTCCATCAAGGTAAGCGAGTTGGAACGCGACCACGAGATACGGATTATCGCGTTTGAGCGAAAAGACACCGAACAGAGCTCCATCCCCACTCAGGAAAGCGTGCTCTACGCCGGCGACGTTGTGCTCGCCTGTGTTCGGGTCGATTTGATTGAGCGCTTTAAGCACTATATGTTTGGGTAGGGGGAGGGTCTCCCAATGTATGTGGTGATTAACGGGGGCGGTAAAATTGGTGAGTATCTCGCCACCAAATTGCTCGGCAGGCGTCATGAGGTGGCGATTATCGAGCAGAGCGGGAAGAAAATCGAGCACCTGACCGTTGCTCTGCCCGGAAAAGCTCTGATGATTCTCGGCGATGGCTGCGATTCGGTATACCAGGCCGATGCGGGCACGGGCGAGGCAGACATCTTTGTCGCGACGACCGGCTCAGACGATGTGAATCTGGTATCCTGCGAGATAGCGAGCTTGGTATTCGGCGTGCCGCGTACCATCGCGCGGGTCAATAATCCCAAAAATGAGCGCATTTTTCGCCGTATAGGCATCGAAGCCGTGTCGTCAACCACGGTGATTACCCGTCTCATAGAGTCCGAGGCCACCGAAGGAGCCGTGCACGCCATCATGTCGCTTACCCAGGGTGATTTGGTGATGACCGAGGTGAGCATACCCAAACGTGGCAAGGCCGTCGCCGACTCAGACAACAGCGCGCGGGGCCGCAAGGTGGCAGACATAGCCCTGCCCGCAGGCAGCCTGCTTGTCGCGGTGGGTAGGGGAGCCTCGCTCGAAATCGTCACAGGAGCAACGGTGCTCTACCCCGGCGACGCCGTCATCTGCGTAAGCAAAGAAGGCCTCGAAGATAAAGTCCGCGACGCCCTCCTCTCCCTGTAACGTCACAGGGTGTTAAATTCCCCTCCCTCGCAAACTATGGTAAAATTTCTGTCTGTTCTGGGGATGTAGCTCAGTTGGGAGAGCGCCAGCTTTGCAAGCTGGATGTCGAGGGTTCTCGAGCTGTCTCTGAGAGTTAAAATCGCTGGTAGATGCGTTGCAGCGACGAAGCAGTTTGACAATATCAGAGCGTTTGGGTTCAATTTGGGTTCAATTTTTCTTAGTACGAAAAGCCCCAGATTCGTGCCCCAACCTTTTTGGGGATGTAGCTCAGTTGGGAGAGCACTGCCCTTGCACGGCAGGTGTCGACGGTTCGAGTCCGTTCATCTCCACCAAAATTACTAGCGGGGAACTTGGTTTCAAGTTCCCCGCCTTTTTGTGTGCGGTTGGTTTTGGTCCTTTGGGTTTGTGGGTTTACTGTCAGGCGGTATTGCGTCTGCGCCGCTTCGGCTTAGATGTATTAAGCAGGTTGTTGAAAACCTCAGTGGCCTCACGGTCTCGTGCCTCAACTGGATGGGCATAGAAGTCCAGTGTCATCGCGGCGCAAGCATGACCGAGCCTGTCTTGTACCGTTTTGATGTCAATCCCACTGGCGATGAGTAAGGTGGCCTGAGTATGCCTGAGTTCGTGGAACTTCAACCCTCGGTAAAATTGTTGTGGTTTTGGCTTTTTATGGCCGCGCGTATAACAGCGCCCTTTCGCGTCTACCGGATGACCCTTGGCGTTAAGACGCACCCGGGGCAGCACTACGCCGTCTTTGTCAACGAACACAGCGAAACCGTTGTCGACACAAAAGTTCTGAAACCATCGATAAAAGCGGTTTGGGTAGCAAAACTTGCCACGGCGGTTGGAGCAGACGGGCGTATCGTCAGCTTGCCCTATGCCGAGTTTAAGCAGTGCCTGTGCTTGGCTTGTCTTCCATTTCTTGAGTAAATCTATCGTATCGTTGTCCAGAGTAATCTTTCGGTATCCGGCTTTTGTTTTGGGCTCTTTGAGGTTTCCTTTTGAATTAAGGGAGCCGGTAACGTTGATGGCCATATCGTCAAAATCCACGTTTTGCCACCTGAGTGCCAGCACCTCACCACGGCGCATCCCCGTAGCAAGGCCGATATAGACAGCAAGTGTATTGCGGTTCAGCGGCAGAGAATTCAAAACGGCATGTAGTCTTGCTGCCTCTTTTTGCTTTAAGCTGTTGCGTTTGGGCTTGGCGGGTGGCGGAGTTTTCAGTTTGAGCGTCGGGTCGTACAAGATGACCTTTGAGGCAACC
>JAISFJ010000008.1 GCA_031263665.1 Coriobacteriales bacterium | reverse complement strand
GCAACGGCGATAACGGGCGTGGCCGCGGCAGCATCGATGAGCGCGATGGGCCCATGCTTAATCTCCCCGGCCGAGAATGCTTCAGCGTGAAGATAGCTGATTTCTTTGAGCTTGAGGGCGCCCTCATGACAAATCGTTGCCCCTACTCCCCTGCCGATAAACAGGGCGGTCGTCGCCTCAAAGCACGCGTCCGCCGCCGCCTCGATTAAAGCGGTGTCATCCAGTATCTGCTCAATCTGGCCAGGCAGCTGTCTCATCTCGCCGTATATTTCTTCTATCTGCGCGCCTGTAAGCTGCATCCGCTCCTGCGCCAGATAAAGCCCGAGTAGCGTTAAGAGCGCTACCTGAGCCAAAAATGACTTGGTGGCCGCCACGGCAATCTCGATGTTGGCCTTGATGTTGAGCACGGTCTGCGCTTCTTGCGTGATGCGCGAACCCATCACATTGGTGAGCGCGATTACGTGCGCGCCCGCGCGGCGTGCCAGACGCACCGCCTCAAGCGTGTCGGCCGTCTCCCCGGATTGCGAGATGGCGATAACCAGCGTATCCGTTGTGATGATGGGATTTCCGTACCTGAACTCCGAAGAAACCTCAACCTCAACAGGAATACGCGCCCAGTTTTCGATGAGGTCCTTACCGATGAGCCCCGCGTGATAAGAAGTCCCGCAGGCAACAATATAGATGCGGTCGATGTCGGCAAGCTCTTCATCGGTCAAAGGCAGCTCATCAAAGCACATCGTACGCGTCTTAGCGTCAAAACGATTCGCGATGGTGTCCCGGATAACGTGGGGTTGCTCGTTGATTTCTTTGAGCATGAAGTCGGGATAGCCGTCCTTTTCCGCCTGCGCGAGGCTGTACTCCACATGATAGCTCACCGGCACAAACGGCTCGCCGGCGGGGTCATAATACTCGATGCTTCCATCACCATGAAGCACGGCGAGGTCGCGGTCGCGAATATAAACAACATCGCGAGTCTTTTCGATGAGCGCCGGAGTGTCTGAGGCCGCAAGAGCGCCGCCCTCATAGTTGCCGATGACCAACGGCGAATCGTTGCGAGTCACAATGATGGTATCGGGATGGTCGGCGTGGAGAATGGCGAGCGCAAAAGAGCCGGAAAGCTGGGCGACCGTCGCGCGAACCGCCTCAACAAAATCGCCCTCAAACTTTTGATAATTCTGCTCGATGAGATGAGCAATCACCTCGGTATCGGTCTGCGACGCGAAGCTGTGCCCGCTTTCGACAAGCTCCTTTTTGAGATGGGCGTAGTTTTCGATGATGCCGTTGTGCACAACCGCGATTTTTTTGGAGCAGTCGCAGTGCGGGTGAGCGTTTTCCTCACTTGGAACACCATGAGTCGCCCAGCGGGTATGCCCGATGCCGCAACTGCCAACGATGTTACCTTCTCGAACAGCCTCCATAAGCTCGGCGACCTTGCCCTTGCGGCGCACAAGCTCAAGCGTACCCATTCCCGGCTGGATAACCGCAATGCCGGCGCTGTCATACCCGCGGTATTCCAGCCGCTTGAGCCCGTCCAGCAAAAAAGTTTTCGCGTCATTATCGCCCGTAAACGCAACGATTCCACACATAGAGAAACTCCTTCTGCCACAAAATTACTTCACGTGGTCTTACTTCACGTGGTCTTCACGCGGTTGCCCCAAGTTCTTGTTCGACGATTGCCACGAGCTGCCTTGCCTCATCGTAAGCCGTTTGCTCATCTGCGGCCTCAACCATGACACGAACGAGCGGCTCCGTTCCCGAGGGTCGCAACAAAACACGACCCCGTGTGCCCAAGCGCGCTTCGGTCTCTTTAACCGCGCGTGAAAGGGCAGCGGAAGAAGCAACGCCTGCTTTGTCAACAACCTTAACATTGATGAGAACCTGAGGATACCGGGTCATCACCTGAGCCAAGCTTTTGAGAGTTTTGCCGGTACGCCTCATGGTCATCAGCAGTTGCAGCGCCGTCGTAAGCCCGTCGCCGGTACTGTTGTGCTCAAGAAAAATCATGTGCCCGGACTGCTCCCCACCGATAACAAAGTCGCCCGCTCGCATGGCCGCGAGTACATGGCTGTCCCCCACAGCAGTCTGGATGACCTCGATACCCCGCAGCTTCATGGCGGAGATAAAGCCGAGGTTGCACAAAACGGTTGAGACAACGGTATCGTGCGCAAGTCGCCCCTGTTCTTTGAGGTCAACGGCGCAAATCGCCTCTATGACGTCGCCATCGAGCTCATCGCCTGTCTCATCGACGGCAATCAGGCGGTCCGCGTCGCCGTCATGGGCGATACCAACATCGGCGCCCGTCTCACAAACGAGTTTTTTAAGCTGCTCAAGGTTGGTCGAGCCGCAGCCGACATTGATGTCGTTTCCATCAAAATCTGTATTTATGGCCACAACCGTAGCGCCGAGCCGTCGCAGGGTCTCGGGCGTCGTGTAAAATGACGCGCCATGCCCGCAGTCGACCGCGACGCTCAAACCCGCAAGACTGATATTTTGCGAGCGAACGATGTCGGTCGCGTGCGCGATATAGCGTTCGTTGGCATCGGTAAGCGCAACAACCGTCCCCACCTCAGCCCCGATGGGTGTGTGCTGAGCAGCTTCACTCCAGTTGTTATCCTGCGCCTTTTGGAGTCGCGCCTCAAACGCGTCTTCCACATCCTGAGCGAGTTTGAAGCCCTCCGCGTCAAAAAACTTGATGCCGTTATACTCGGGAGGATTGTGCGACGCGGAGATAACCACGCCGCCGCCGGCCTTAAACTCACGGGTGAGCAAGGCTATCGCCGGCGTGGGAATAATGCCCGCAAGCAAAGCATCGCCGCCGGCCGCCGTGATGCCCGCCACGAGAGCCGCCTCGAGCATGGGTCCGCTTCTGCGGGTGTCCCGCCCAATGACCAATCGCGGGCCGAGTATCTCGACAGCAGCCATACCCAGGGTAAAGGCCACCTCGCAGCTCAACTCTTTATTCGCTATGCCGCGCACACCGTCGGTACCAAAATATTTAGGAAGGCGATGACTAATCATGGCCATGAAACTTTTAGCGCTTGGAGAATTGCGGGCGCTTGCGAGCTTTCTTCAGGCCGTATTTTTTGCGCTCCACCATCCGGGGGTCGCGCGTAAGGAATCCCGCCTTCTTGAGTTCAGCACGGTAATCTCCGGCTTCGAGCAGGGCACGGGCAATGCCATGACGCAAGGCGCCTGCCTGCCCGGAGATGCCGCCGCCACTCCCAAGGGCAATCACATCAAAATGATTGACGGTATCCGTTACCGCAAAGGGCGTAAGCGCGTAGTTGAGCAGCGCCTCGCGCCCAAAGTAGTCTTTGCCGTCACGGCCGTTGACCGTCACCTGTCCGTTGCCCGGCACGATGCGCACACGCACGATGGCGTTCTTGCGACGGCCGGTACCCTGATAGATGGCGTCGTTGTTCTTGTTTTCTGCCATCGGCTATACCTCCAACGTAATCGCGCGCGGATTCTGCGCCTTATGTGGATGGTCGGGGCCAGCATACACCTTGAGCTTCTTGCCCATGGCGCGGCCCAACGTATTTTTGGGAAGCATCCCCTTTACCGCGTGCTCGATAACGCGCTCGGGATGCTTGGTCATCGCTTCCGTAAAGGTCTCCTCTTTGAGACCACCGGGATAGCCGCTATGACGATAATAAACCTTACCGGTCGCCTTGGCGCCTGTCACCCTTATCTTAGAAGCGTTGACGATAATGACAAAATCACCGGTGTCAACATGGGGAGTATACTGCGGTTTGCGCTTGCCCCTGAGAATCTGGGCAGCCTCCGAAGCCACGCGCCCCAAAACCTGGTCGGTAGCATCAATCAAGAGCCACTCGCGCAACACTTCGCCTTGCTTAGCGTAATAGGTACTCACGATTTTCCTCCGTACACAAAACGAGGCGTCTTCAAATCGCCAGCCCGAACACCTGGAGTTTGAGCAACCGGTCTGGACACCGATTTTTGAAAAACTCACTTCTTCTGGCTTTGCAACACGCCTCAAAAATTACATCTTCAAAGTTTCACGGGGCTTTGAAAACGAACCCTCAAATTGTATCCGAGCCCACCCCAAGCGTCAAACGCACACGACCCCCGAATAGCCCCCAGCATCCGTACGGGGGGGTACGGATGCTGGGGTGCGAGAAGAAACGTTGGGGAGGGGTGGTTATGCTTGTTTGGCTTTTTGGTTGCTGTTGTGGATGAACGCGGCTACCAGAGGGGTTAGCAGTTGAGCGGTCAGAATCAGGGCAAAGACCAGCGAGTAGCTATCAAAAGCTCTCATGCTCAAAGCAAAATCCTGTGAAGCTAACAAGACAATCAGACCTTCGATTAAGGCAGCGGTCGCAATCAGAAGAACCGGAACGTTTACGAGGAACACCCTCTGACGCGAGGCCTTCTTTTGCTGATGGGCAAACCACGCCTGGTAATCGGCCTCACGCTGAGCACGGTGTTGGGCGCGCTGCTCCGGAGTCATGACCTCCCAAAGCTCGGAATCTAAGGTTTCTTCCTCATACTCCTCATTGCGCGAGCGGTCAAAGAAGTACCTGATGAAAAATACGACGAGCAGCACCAGGGCAAGACACATGACAACCAGATTGAACAGCGACCAACCTGCCTGAGACGGCGCCTTTGAGTTGTCGAGCGGTGTGAACACCTGTGGCACCTTCACTTCTGAAGAAGCGACTTCCGCGGCTTGGTCTGGCTCGGGTGGCATGACCGTTACGTAGGTGCTTTCGCCGCGCACCACGGCCGGTGGGTTGTTCACAACAACGTTTGTTATGGGAGCCGTGGCGGAAGGTGTTGCGGGTAGCGGCGCGGGTGTGGGAGTTGGCTCGGGTATGGGCTCGGGGTCGGGCGCAGGGGTGGGGTCAGGTGTGGGCTTGGGCTCAGGCACCTCCGTATCCTCTATACCGGTGTAGATGACCTGGGCGGTAATCTCACGGATGGGGTCGCCCTTATAGGGAGCTTCGGCCACAACGCCTATCTGGATGCCGGTGTAGAGGCCCTCGCCGGACGCGAGAGCGCCATCTGCCTTAACCACGGGGGTAACGGGCTTGGGAACCACCACGCCAGGAGCGGGTTGAGTAAAGCATATCGCCTCGGCGGATGACGCCTCCAAGATGAGCGGATTGAGGTTGGCTGCGGCGGCGATAATGTCATCTGAGGTGGTCACAAAGTTATTGGCACGTACCGCGTAGTCGCCATCGATTATCCAGGAGCCATCGTTGATGAGGATGTAGCCGGTGGCCTCAGCTTTGTTGTCATCGCTGTCAACAACCCAATAGTTGACCGGATAATAACCCGTGGTGTTGATGTCAACCGCCGATGCGTCGTACTCGACCGCGGCAGTGGTGGCAGCGGGGCCATCCAAAGCGTCGTTTGCGAGCACGCCTTCACGGTACTGCGCATCGGTGATGGCCACGCCCAAAGGTAAGGACTTGAGCGCCGGTACCGAAAGGTCGGGGCCTTCCGCGTTGGAGACGGTGCACAGAACGGTAATTTCTGCCGTGTGGTCCTCATCAACCCAGAAGGTGACGGGGAAGCTGACGCCCTGGTCTTGCAGGCTAAAGGAGCCGTGTGCCGCAAATCCTCCGTCTGAGGTCATTTTTTTGGTGCCGGTCTCGTTGCTCATATCGCTGGCGCGCAGGTAGCTCTTAACGCCCGCGCGATTGCCTCGCATAAACTCGGCCGCAATCTCATCGTCGGTTTTGGTTACGAGCTCGTTGGCATCCCGGACGTTTACCCGGAAGGGGTTGCCGGAGATGGTGTAGCGCTCGCCGTTTTCGATAACAGTGTCGTTTACGACCATGGCCCTGATGAAGCGAACGAGTGAGGGCTCATTGTTGACCTGAATAACAACCGTGTAGTTGCCGACCGTGTTGGTATAACCGCCGTTGTCGGCTACCGAGATGGCGGTCTCGCTGATGGCTTCGCCGGTGATGGTCCAGCCCTTGGCCTCAGAAAGCCTCAGTATCTGGGCGTTGCGGTCATTGGTGGCCACTTTATCCAAGTTGATGACAAAGGAGTTTGCCCTCAGCAGATAGTTGGTGCCCACGATTACCGAGCCATCGTCAACGATGACGGCGCGCGACTTAAAACTGGTATTGCCGGCGCTGTCGGTAACGGTGTAGGTCACCTTCGTAACGGAGAACTCATCGGTCGCGATGGTGGGAACAGGACCCTCTATGGTGGGGGTAAGCGTAAGACCAGCCGCGTTGTCCTCCACATCAGTGGCGCTCACGCCTTGCATGAGCTGCGCTTCGGTTAAGGTGCCCGGCGTATCAGAAAGGGGAATCCTCAAGGGAGCGGGAACGGCGGTGATGTTTGGAAGCCAGCCTGAAGCCACCGTAATGGTGAGCGGCTCAATCCGAGAACCACCGGGGATGGAGACGTTGTTGTTAAGGTCTGCAACTGAGACGCGGTAGGTGCCGATACCCGAGACAGTCGCCCCAGAAACAAAGGTCTTGGAGAGGAAGCCGTCCGTATCGGTGAGCGCCACGTCAAGACTTGCCAGCGTGCCATCGGGGTTGGACAGGCGCGCTCCAGCGCCCAAGGTGTCGCGCAGTTTTGCTGCTGGGTCCGCCGCATCGACGATGGCCTGTGCCCGAGCGGGTGTTAGGACGATGCTGCTGCCAAAGATGGTGTAATTGGGCTTGTTGGGTTCATCGGGGCTGGTGACGATGACCTCAGCGTCAACAACCTCGGCGGTGACGGTCTTTTGAATGTCGGGGTTGGTGGCGGGATTATCTTTGCCCGCGACCGTAATATCATAGATACCAACAGCCTTAGCATAGGGCGGGGTTCCGAGACCGGCTATGAAGAGCTGGTCTCCTGTGATGGAGGCATTGGTGTAAACATCACGCAACTCGGCGTTGGTGCGAGCGAGAAGCTGGGAGTTGATAAGACCGGCATCCGTCGCGACCTCAGCGTATTTGATGACAAAAGGATTGGCACGAAGCATACGGCCCTCGCCCGTCTCCCAACGCCCATCATTGACCAGGATGACGCGAGTTTTGGTCTCGGTGTTGTTGTCCAAATCCGTGACGCTGTAGGTGGCCGGATAAGAGCCCACCGCGCTGGCATCGATGACCGCAGGCACAGGGGTCTCCACGTACGTGGCGATGACATCGTTAACGGAAAGCTCGGTGTCCTCAACATCTGAGGCGGTAACGCCGTATTTGATGTCGTAGTCCGCTGGGTCGATGGCATCTGCCGGCTTATCGGCGGCCGCTCCTACCCATACCACGAGAGGCGCGGGCACATTGAGCTCGGGCGGGGTGAGGTTGGAGACGGTTCCCACAACGGGGGCTTTTTGGAGGTCGGCGGAAATGCCCTCTATGGTAAAGACGATGTCGTATTCGCCTACAGGGTTGCCCGTGGAGGGAATAAATCCGCCACGGTCTGAGACCTTGATGGTCTTGGGCGCGGCACCATCAACGAGGGAGTAAATCCACGCGTTGGCGGCGGCTATGAAGGCTGAGTCACCTTTCGCAACGATGGCGCGAGCGTCGGCAACGTTGCGCTGGAAGTTTGAGGCAACAAGGGAGTACTGGCTGTCTTTGTCGCCGGAATCAACCACATCGGCGACCACGACGGTGCCCTTGATGAGCTTTTGGGTGCTGTGGCCCGCGACTCCCCATATGAAGTCGTATGTGCCCTCAGCGGCGGTGCCGGTGGTGTAGGCCTCAGGGATGGACGGCGTACCCATGAGGCTCACCGTAAGCTCCACGCCTTCTGTGTCAAAGGCCTCGGCCCAGGACTGATTTTTGAGAGCAAGCGGGGTGGCAACAACATCGGCCTGTTTTACCACAAAGTCGCGCGCGCCGATGATGAGGTCCTTTTGGCCGTCGTTGTTCTCATCTGCGATGATATAGCGGCCGTCATCGATAACCACGGCACGATAGGCGGTCGCGGTGTTCCCGTCGGCATCGGTAGCAAGGTATTTAACCTGGTAGACACCTATTTTGTTGCTGTCGATACCCGCGATAGGCTGCTTGTTGCTCGGATTTACCGGCTGGATGGCAAGCTGAGTCTGGTAGCCTGTTGCAAAATCCTCCTCGTCAAAGACAATCACGCCTTGAGCGAGTGTGCTATCGGACAAAAGCTGCGGCGCGTTCTCGTGGGTCTGCTTGATGACGAGCGGCGTCGTTTCCGGGGTGAAGTTTATCGTGGGCACATTGCCCTCAACAACACTGAACTTCACCTTGACGAAAATCGGGTCGAGGCCCAAAGTCGAATCGAGGCCCGCGTACGCAAAGGTGACCCAGAAGCTGTTGCCCTTGATGGCCGTTTTCTCAATCTCGTTGGCGACAAACCGCACGCTTCCATCCTCGATAGTCGCGCTGTTGCCGGCCATCGTATAGGCCACAGGAGCCGCCTTCTTGATGAGGCGTTCGATGACCTCATCGGAAGTTCCCACGTAGCTGGCGACCTCGGAGTAGCGAATCTCGGCGTTGTTGGCCGCGATGACGTAGCGGTTGGTGTCGCTGGCATCGGCGGCGTTTTGGTCGGTAACGGGAGTGAGCGCGGTGTCATCTGACTCATCGTCAGGCGTGCCGTTGTCGTCTATGAACTCAACGTTGGAGATGATGTCCTTTTTGATGACGCGTCCGGTGATGGGCAGCGTCTTATCATCGTCGGTATAGCCGACTTCAGGCTCCACGCCGAGCTGGATGTCATAATCGCCCACTGCGTTGGCATAGCCGTCCGTATACTTCACGAGCGGACCTACCGAAGGCTCAACTTCGATGGGAAGGAAAGACCACTCGTCGGGATTATGGGTGTTTACGCGCCAGGCTTTGGCGGAGGAAGCCGCGAGTATTTCGCTTTTGGCGTTATCTTCTTCAACCGAACCCTCGAGCTTCACAAAGCTGTAGGCGTCAACGGCGTAATCTCCCAAAACGTCGAGGCCAACGAGTATCAGGCCCTGCTTGGAAGTCGTGTTGTAGTCTTTATCGGTAACTTTATAGGTGACCGAGTAGATACCGCGCACGGAAGTATCAACGGCCTTGGCATCATAGCTTATCTTGTCCTGCGCGATGTCGCCGTCCTCAGCATCGGAAGCGCTGACGCCCTCCATATAGTGCTCGTTGGTGATGGTGGCGCCTACGGAAAACTCCTTGTGAGCGGGCACCGTCAAAGTCGGCGGGTAGGCGTTGGAGACAAAGGCCTTGATGGTCATGGTCGCCTCGTCATCTTCTGCTATCTTAAAGGTGATGTCAAAGACGTCCTTTTCTTTGAGCGGTTGATTTTCTGGCAGAGCAAAGCCTCCATCGCTTACGAGCTCGATGGTGCCAACCTGCGCGAGATTTTCGGTCGCGCGGTCATAGCCTACCGCGCCCGCACATTTGATGAGCGCGGCGGCGTAGGCATCGGCATAGGCGGCGGCGTCGCTGCCCGCCTGGGCGACGAGCGCGGCGGCGTCGGTGGTGTTAACGCGGAAGTTGTGCGCGTAGATGGAGTAGCGGTCGCCGTTATCGGAGTGGCCGTCACCGGGCTTGGGGTCGTTGGTGTCGCCGACGTCGATGACCATGGCGAGGATGTCTTTTTGGACGGAGGGCTTTTCCTCAACAGCGATGTTGCAGATGTAGGGCGCGGCGGCATTGGTGTAGTTACCGGTGTTGGCGGTGACATTTGCGGCGTCACCTTCGGTATTCCACGCCCGCGCGTTGGAGCGCTCGATGACCTGAGCCGTAGCGGCATGGGGCGTGACCTCGGATTTGTTGATGATAAAGGAGCGCGCGGACAGGATGTAGCTGTCATCATAGATGAAGCGTCCGTCGTTGACGATGACCGCGCGTGAGTCGCTCTTTTGGTTGTGGTCGCCGTCCTCGATGACGTAGGTCACCTTGTAGACAGCCGCGATATCGCCGGGGATGCTGAAGATGACGTCGCCGCTCATATCCTCAATCGTATAGGTTACCTTATCGGTGATGGTACCGGTGGGGTTGCTGTCACTTTTGGCTTCCTCGTCGGTGGCGACAACGCCGCTCATGACGCGGGCAGCCGTCAGGTTGCCGTTTTCGTCGAGCTCGTCGGCGGCAACGGGCAAGGAGATGTTCAGCGGCTTGGGCACCACGAGCTTCGGCGCGTTGCCGCTGCTCACGGTGATGTTCAGGTTGATGGCCGTACCGTTTTTGGCGTCATCGATGATGCCGAAGCGGAAGGTGCCCGTGTCATCGGTCGTATCTTTGTTGGTGAGTTGCGTGATGAAGTTATTGGTGTCGGTGAGCTCCACATTCGGATACGACATCAAGCCATCGGCCGCCGCCTCAACCGCGCGCGCCTTGAGCGTGGAGATGACGCTCTGCTCGCCGCCTTTGGCGATAGCCTCCGCCTCGGAGACCGTGGCGTTTGCGCTCGTACCCAACACATAGGTGGTAGAGCCAAAGGGCCGGGGACCTGAGGGGCTGATGGTGTCCGCGTCAACAACTTCGGCGATGACGTTTTTGGCCAGGAGACCTGAGGGAACGTCCCTCGCCTCAAGGGAAACATCGTATGCTCCAACAGCAGGCCCGTAATTATCGCTGTCGCTGACCGTTACGGCACCGGCTATCTCGCCGCCTGTCTTGCCGTCGTAAAGCCGCGCGCCCGATTTGCTCAGTATCTGGCCCTTTCGCAGCGCGTCGTTTGTGCTGTCTTTCTCAACGTCAGCGCTCTTGATGACAAAGGCGTTGGCGTACAGGATGCGTCCGTCCAAGGGGTCGGTGGCGTCGCTTACCACGTAGTGACCGTCATTGACGACGACGACGCGACTCGCCGAGACGGAGTTGTTGTCATCATCGGTGTAGGAATAAGTCATCGTGTAGAGCCCCGGCGTGCTCGTATCGACGCCAGTGGCGGGCAGGTCATAGGTGATGTTTGGAGTGGGCTCGCCGTCCTCTTCATCGGAAAGCGTCACGCCTGCCAGCGGGTCAAAGCTGTCGCCCACGGAAAGCTCGATGGGGGTGGTGACGGCCAACTCGGGCCAGGCGCCCTGGGAGACCATCGCGTCGATGATGACCTGCACCGGTTGCTCCGTGGGGCGGACAACCTCGTAGTTGGGAGCGCCATCGGGGTCCTCGGAAGACCTGAGCTTCTCAATACCCAGAGTTATCGGGTAGGTGCCGAGTGTGGCGGGGGTGCCCGGGAAGCCGCTGTCGGCGCTGACGTAGGGACGAGCCTCCGGTGCCGCATCGACGAGCTTAAACACGCTGGTTTGAGCCGCGAGGATTTCCGCAGCTCTCAAATCCGAAGAGTCGGCCATGGCCTGCGCGTCCACAAGGTTTTTCTTAAAGTCTGAGGCAGCAATCGCGTACTGGTCATCCGCGCCACCGACAAAGAGTTCGTCGGCGTTCACGACAATGCCGATGATGCTCTTGGTCGTGCTGTGGCCCGTGACCGCCCAGGTGAAGGGGTAGCCCTTGTCGCCGCTGGGGGCGGCCTTGGCAACGTAGCCCTCCGGCCATTTTAGGATGTAGAGGTCGCTGCCCGAAACCGGGACGCCGTTTTCACGGTAGGCATAGGCCGCCGAAGCGCTGCGAACCTCTGCCTGCGTGCCGGTCACTGATTCCTGCTTCAGGACAAAGTTCTTGGCGCCGATGATGAGACCGTCGGTGTCGTCGGCCGCCTCGCCCTTGTCGATGGTATAGCGGCCATCCGTGACAATGATGGCGCGGGTCGCCTGGTAGTCCATACCATCGGAATCCACGACGGTATAGGTCACGGAGTAGACGCCACAGCTTCTGGTGTCGATGGTCTTTATGCCACCGAGAATCGTATAGGTGGTGTTGTTTGCGAGCAGGCTGGCGCCGTCATCCTCTTCGTCGATTATTTCCATCTTCGACTTGATGTCGTCGGCGGTAAGCGGGTGCGACTCGCCGGGCGTCTGCTTAAACACGAGCGGGAAGCCACCGTCGTTTGCGCCGGGCTCGGAATCAGGGGTGAAGGTTATTGTTGGAGGCGTGCCGTAGATGAGAAAGCTCACCTCGCAGATGATGGAGGGAAGGCCGACGGGGACAAATTGGACCTTGTAGGTGCCCGGCTTGGGCGTGGCGGGGATGCCGTTGAAGATGACATCGACGTCATAGGTGGCGGTGGTGTCTGCGGCACCTGTGGTGGTGGCGTCCGCCGCGGTGGCCGTGATTTGGTAGGCCTTGGCCCAGGCCTGCTTCTTCAGCCATTCTTTAACGTCGTCATCGAGACCGTCTTTGCCCGTCGCCTGCGTCACCGTGCGCGTAACGTTATCGGCCACGATGGCATAGTGCGTCTTTGCGCTGGAGTCGTTATCGTAGGCGATGACGTCTTTTTTAACGACTTTGCCCTTGATGGCACGCAGGGGGTTACCCTCAAAATCCTCCTCGGCACTGACGCCAATTTGGAGCACATAGGCCTCGTCAGGGGTGGAGCTGAATCTTCCTTTGTCCGCAACGATAGGCGCAACCGGTACCGGAAGAGTCTCCGTGGGGTCGGCCTTGGCGATACGCCAGGCCTGGGCGTATGAGCGCTCAAGGATAAACGAGTCAACACCGCCCGTGCTCGCGGCTGCCTCGACGCCCTTGACGGTCGCCACGAGGTCATAGGCACGTACGGCATAGTCGCCATCAACGACGATGCTCCCGTCGCTGACCACGTAAACGCGCGTCGCGTCCGTCGTGTTGCTGTCGGCATTGGTGACGGAGTAGTCGACCGTATACAAACCCGTTGTGGTGGTATCAACCGGCGTGCTGTCGCCCGTGTGGGTCACCTTGGTTGTGAGGTTCTCGGCCCCATTTTCGGCGGAATCAAACGCGCTCACGCCGGCCATGTAGTCGAGGTTCTCGGGCAGGATGGAGCCCTTTGGACGGTTGGTATCGTCGGAATTGCCTATCCATATCACGATGGGAGAGTCGACGATGAGGGCCGGAGTGTTGCCTAAAATAACGGTTACGTGGGCACTGCCGCTCGCATCGGTGGTGCTTTTTCTCTCAAAGTTGACCGTATAAGAACCCGGCGTCACGCTGGGGATAGCCTCGATGTCGTGGGAGGCGACCACCACGTCATCTTCCGCATAGGTGACGATACCGGTCTCCTTGCTGATGTCGATGCCTATGGCGTGCGTCAGCTCGATGAGCTCGGCGTTTTGCTCCGCGGTATCTTTGGCGAGCAGCTTTTTGGCGTTGTTTTCCGAAAGGGAAAAGTCATTGGCGGCGATGCCGTTGCCGATGCTGTCGCGCGGGATGACGGTGACGGTCGCCTGTTTGGTAAACGTCGGGTAGCTGTCGAGCTTATAGGTGATGGTGAAGACTTTGGGCTTATCGCCGTTGGTGGCCAGCCAGCCCAGATAGCTGTAGTTTTCGGTCGCGAAGGTCTCGCTGTCGGCAATGCTGACGGTGGTGGCGCCGGAATAGCTCATTTCGGACTTTACCTTGGCCTTGGCGTTGATGAGTTTTTTAAGCTCGTCGTTGATGTCGTCGATATCGCCCGCGCCCTGTATCTCGCGCGCCTGCGCCAAGCCGATACCGGCATTGGTGGCAGAAAGCTCAACCGG